>NZ_VZRA01000005.1 GCF_008802355.1 Oryzomonas sagensis
CCAGATGATAGAGCGCCTTGAGCGCGTATTTGGTCTTTTTCGATATCATATCTAGTTGAACTATAGATAAAATAAATATACCCCGACGTCAAGGACTTTTTTTACCTCATCTCTACCCGATATGGGAAAAATGCCATGGGGCGCGACCGTATATCAGCCGGCCGGCACGGAGAGAGTCCCAGCTCTGGTCAAGCACAAAGCCCCCTTCCCGTTTGATCGGGAAAGGGGCTTTCGATTTTCATTTTGCCACCCCCAAGAACACAGCCAGGCAGCGCTCAATCTCCACCATTGTGTCTGCGTCAATGCTCCCGAAGGCTGGCCCCATCTTGTCGCGCTTGACGGTCATGGCCTTGTCCACCATTACCTGCGAAGGCTTCTGCAAGCCGTTCTCGCTGCTTGGCTGGACGGTGATGCGCAGTAACGGGGCCTCCACCAGCGTGCTTGTCACCGGCAATACGGTGACGCTGGTATGTTCGTTGAACCGGTCGGACTGGATCACCAGGGCGGGCCTTGGCTTGCCAAAGTCCCCCTGCATGGCAATGGTGACGAACTCCCCGCGCCTCACTCTGTCCACCCGTCCACGTCCGCAAGGGCTTCATCCATGAACCGCTGCATATCGGTGTCGGCCTTGTCAGCTTGAGCCGCAAGCCGGGATTGGCGACGGCATTCTTCGGCAAAACCCGGCCGCCGGGTGTCCGGCACCCAAATCTGCACAGGGCGCAGACCTGCGGCACGCAGGCGATCTCTGTGGCTCTGTACACGTTGCCTAACCGGTTGAGTTCGCATAAGAATATCTCCTCCTTTTGTTACATGTAACACCGGGCCAAAGAAAATGTCAAGGGGCATTGTTCGGCATTGACCGTATGTCAATGGGGCGCTAGTCTGCCGGAAGTGTGCGGACAATCGCTAGAGCAGATTTTGCCGGTCAATTTGATAAAAATGGTTGAACATAAGCAAAGAGGATCGCCTGCGATGCTGTAGCAGCCAAGCGACCAGCAAAAAAAAGCCCACTCAAACACAATGGTTTGAGCGGGCTTGACCGATGTGGTCCCGGCTGATTACGTAAAATTCCAGATCATCATTTCGAGAATATCCTTGAAGCTCTTGCCGATCTCTCCGACGACCGTCGGCTCGAAGCCGCAATGCATCATGCACTGGGCGCAGCGGGGGTCTTTGCCGACGCCGTACTTGTTCCAATCGGTCTTTTCCATCATCTCCTTGAAGGTCGGATAATGGGCATCGGTAATCAGGTAGCAGGGGGCCTTCCAACCGCGCGGGTTGCGGGTGGGGTTGCCCCAGGGGGTGCACTCCAGCTTCTTTTCTCCCTTGAGGAAACGGAGGTACATGGGGGTTGAGAAGAAGCGATGCTTTTTGCTCATCTCATAGACCTCGGCGAATTTCTTTTCAATCTCGCGCCGCTCCAGGAACAGCTTTTCCCCCACCGCCTCGTAGCCGAAACCGGGTGCCACCAGCAGGCCGTCCACCCCGATCTCCTCCAGGTGGGTAAAGAGCATCTCGATCTCCAACAGGTTGGTTTCCTTGAGGATGGTCGTGTTGGTGCAGACGCGGAACCCCAGTTTCTTGGCCTTCTTGATCCCTTCCATGGCGATCTTGAAAGCGCCCTTGCGCTCCAGGATACGGTCGTGGGTCTCCTCAAGGCCGTCCATGTGGACATTGAGGGTGAAATTAGGGTGGGGCTTCATGTTGTCCAGCGCCTTTTCCAAAAGTATGCCGTTGGTGCAGAGGTAGATGTGCTTGCCCCGGTCGAGCACGCCACGGATCAGGTCGTAGACGGGTGGGTAGAGGAACGGCTCGCCGCCGGTGATGGTGACGACCGGCGCGGGGCACTCGTCCACCGATTTCAGGCAATCCTCCAGGCTCATCATCTCCTGGATGGTGTCGGCGTATTCCCGGATGCGGCCGCAGCCGGAACAGGCCAGGTTACAGAGATGGGTCGGCTCAAGCATGAGGACGAGGGGGTATTTTCCCACCTTGTTGAGCTTGTTGCTGACGATATACTTGGTCAGGTCGTAGTTGAGGCGCATCGGAAAACGCATTTTTCAATCCTTTCAATTTGTTACTACAAAAATCTGCCACAGAGACTGATGTGTACGAATCTTTCAGGTGTCCTACGATTTCACAAAACCTTCCACGGCAGCGGCAATCCCTTCGGCGTCGATGCCCAGATCCTTGCGCAGTTGGGCCTGACTGCCATGCTCCACATAGTGGTCCGGGATGCCGAGCCGTTTGATCTTAACATCCTGCCGGCCATTATCAAAGAGCAACTCCAGTACGGCGCTGCCGAAGCCGCCTTGCAGAGCGTTCTCTTCGACGGTGACGATGCGGCCGGTCTGTCCGGCCGCCGACAGGATCAGGTTCGCATCCAGCGGCTTGACGAAACGGGCGTTGATCACGCCTGCAGCTATGCCCCGACCCTTCAGGGTCTCGGCGGCCTGCAGGGCCGGATAGACGGTGGAACCGATGGCGACGATACATACGTCGTTCCCCTCCACAAGCAGTTCGCCCTTGCCGATCTCCAGGGACGTCAGTTCGCGGTCCATCTCCACGCCGTAACCCGCCCCGCGCGGATAGCGCATGGCCATGGGTGCGCCGGAGTAGACGGCGGTCTTGAGCATATGACGCAACTCGTTCTCGTCCTTGGGGGCCATCAGCGTCATGCCGGGCAGATGGCGCAGATAGGAGAGGTCGAAGACGCCGTGGTGGGTCGGGCCGTCGTCGCCCACCAGGCCGGCCCGGTCCATGGCGATGGTCACCGGCAGATTCTGCAGGCAGATGTCGTGAAAAACCTGGTCATAGGCGCGCTGCACAAAGGTTGAATAGATGGCGGCCACCGGACGGAAACCGTCGGCGGCAAGGCCGGCGGCAAAGGCCATGCCGTGCTGTTCGGCGATCCCCACATCGAAGAACCGTTTTGGAAAGCGCTCGGCGAAACGGTTGAGCCCGGTGCCGTCCGGCATGGCCGCCGTGATGGCCACGATCTTGGGATCCTGCTCGGCCAAGTGCACGATGGTTTCGCCAAACACCTCGGTGTACGACTTGCTGCCCGCCTTGGGGGCGCCTTTGCCGGTGGCCACGTCGAAAACGCCCACACCGTGGTACTTGGAGGGGGTGTCCTCAGCCGGCTTGTACCCCTTCCCCTTGGTGGTCATGACATGCACCAAGAGCGGGCCGTCCAGTTGGTTGATATTATTGAACACTTCGACCAGTTGCGGCAGATCGTGGCCGTCCAGGGGGCCCAGATAGTCGAACCCCAGGGCTTCGAAGAGCGAACCGGGGGTGAGAAAGCCTTTCAGAGAGTTTTCCGCCCGCCGGGCAAAGTGGAGGATATCCGTGCCGATGGCGGGGATGTTCCGCAGCAGCCCCTGCATCTCTTTTTTCAGGTCGCGGAAGTACCGGCCGGTCATCTTGCGGGAGATGAACGACGAAAAGGCGCCCACATTCTTGGAAATCGACATCTCGTTGTCGTTCAGCACCACCACGAGATTTTTCTTGAGGTGCCCGGCCTGGTTGAGTGCTTCAAAGGCCATGCCGCCGGTCAGGGAACCGTCGCCGATAACGGCGATAGCATGATTCTTGGTGCCTTCCAGGTCACAGGCCACCGCCATGCCCAGGCCGGCCGAGATGGAGGTGGACGAGTGCCCCACGCCAAAAGCGTCGTGCTCCGATTCACAGCGTTTGGGAAACCCGGAAAGCCCCTTGTACTGACGCTGGGTGGGGAAACGTTCACGCCGCCCGGTGAGGATCTTGTGGGTATAGGCCTGGTGCCCCACATCCCAGACGATTTTATCCTGGGGGGAGTCGAAGCAGTAGTGCAGGGCGATGGTCAACTCCACCGCCCCCAGATTCGAGCCCAGGTGGCCGCCGGTGGTCGAGACCGTTTCCAGCAGGAAACGGCGCACCTCCTCGGCCAGGGCCGGCAGCTGTTCGGGCTTGAGCTTTTTCAGATCAGCCGGAGAGTTTATCTTGTCGAGGTATGTGTACATGATCGTTTCTCCATCGAAAAATCACTGTGCAGGGCAGCGGCGGCTACTTGTTTTCCACATAACCGTTGCCCTTAAACCACGCTACGGCGCGTTGCAGCGCATCATTTACCGGTGTCTGGGGCAACCCCAGCTCCCGTACCGCCTTGCCTGAATCGAAAAACATGAACTTCGCCGCCATCTGGACGCCCGCCAGAGGTATCAGCGGTTCTCTGCCGGTGATGCGGGCAATGGCTTCGTTGGCGTAGGCCGCCAGCAGGATCGGCGTGTAGGGCAGTCGCACCCGGGGTGCCGCCAGGCCGGTGATCTCCTCCAGCAGGCCAAAGATGTCACGCAGGGTCAGGTTGGCGTTGCCCAGGATGTACTTCTCGCCCACACGCCCCTTCTGCTCCGCCAGGATGTGGCCACGGGCACAATCTTCGACGGCGATGATGTTGAGCCCCGTGTCCAGATAGGCCGGCATCTTGCGGTTGAGAAAATCGACGATGATCTTGCCCGTGGGGGTCGGCTTGATATCGAGGGGCCCGACCGGCGTCGACGGGTTGACGATGACCAGGTGCAGGCCGCGGCTGGCGAACCGCTCCGCCTCCCGTTCCGCCAGGAATTTGCTCTTTTTATAATGCCCCACCATGTCGGCCAGGGTCACCGGCGTATCTTCGGCGCCCGGCGTGCCGTTGCCTGGATTGCCGAGCGTCCCCACGCTGCTGGTATAGACCACCCGCGCGAGGCCGTTTTCCAAGGCAGCCTCCAGTACGGCTTTCGTGCCTTCGACGTTGATGCGGTACATCTGCCGGGGGTCGCGGGTCCAGAGACGGTAATCGGCGGCGGCGTGATAGAGCGTATCACATCCCTTCAATCCTTGCCGCAGGCTTTCGGGGTCCTGCAGGTCCCCCCGCCACAACTCGATGTCCAGCCCCGCCAGGTTGGAGGTATCCGACCCGGCCCTCACAAGGGCGCGCACCTCGCGGCCGTCTTTCAGCAACTCCCTGGCAATGCTTGCGCCGATAAAACCGGTCGCGCCGGTGATAAATGTCTTCATAGCCACTCATTTTCCACTGATGCCGTGCCGAAACAGCCAGTTACAGCAGGTTACGACCGCCGCTTCATAAATGGGGAAAGCCCCGGAATATGGCAAACTCGGGGCTTCCCAGCGAAACGAAATGTCATTGCCGCCTGGACGGCGCTATTTTTTTTCTCCGCTTTCCGCGAGCAGGCGGCGGTACTTGCCCAGCGCTGTCAGCGGGAAACAGTTGCGGTAGATGTGGTACTTGATCATGAAAAACTTGGGAAACCCGGTGCCGGTGAAGGCATCCTCATCCCAGGTTCCGTCCTGTTTTTGGCTGTTCAGCAGGTAGTCGATGCCGCGGGCCACGGTCTTGGAGTGCACCTCGCCGGCCGCCATGAGCGCCAGCAGCGCCCACCCGGTCTGAGACGGGGTGCTCGGCCCGCTGCCCATCAACGAGCGGTCGAAGTAGGACTCGCAGACCTCTCCCCAACCGCCGTCCATATTCTGCTTGGATTTAAACCAGTTGACCGCCTTTTTGACGTAGGGCCGGGACATGTCCTCGCCGATGGCCTGCAAGCCGCACAAGACCGACCAGGTGCCGTAGATATAGTTGACCCCCCAACGGCCCCACCACGGGCCTTCCGGCTCCTGTTCCTTCTGCAGGAATTCAAGGGCGTGCTCGGCCGCCGGATGGCTTTTGGAATAATTGAAGTTGCCCATCAACTCCAGCATGCGGCCGGTCAGGTCGGCCGTCGGCGGATCGATCAGGGCTTCCAGGTCGGCAAAGGGGAGCTTGTTCAACAGGTATTTGGTATTGTCCTTGTCGAAAGCGCCCCAGCCGCCGTTTTGGCTCTGCATCCCCATGCACCAGGAGATACCGCGTTTGATGGCCTGTTCCTTGTGTTTGCGGTCCCGTACCTTGATATCCTTGATGGACAGCATGACGAAACCGGAGTCGTCCACATCGGGGTACCAGTCGTTGAGGAACTCGAAGGCCCACCCGCCCGGCTCCAGCTCCGGGGCCTTGATCTGCCAATCCCCTTTGCGCCGCACCTCCAGGTCCAGCAGCCATTGGGCCGCTTTGACCAGCGCCGGATGGTCGGCGGGAACCCCGGCCTCCTGCATGGCGACGAGCGCCAGGGCGGTGTCCCATACCGGCGATATGCACGATTGCAACACCAAGCCTTCTTCATCCTCGATACAGAAATTGGCCAGCGCCTCCAGCCCCTTGACGACGGCAGGATGGTCGTTTGCATAGCCGAGACAATGCAGGGCCAGGATCGAGTTGAGCATGGCCGGCTGGATGCCGCCCCAATCGCCGGTCGGCTCCTGGTGGTCAAGTATCCACTGTTCGGCAACGGACGTGGCCTTCTTCTTGAACGGCCGGATGGGGCTGGACTCGTACACCTTGCACAAATGGTCCACGCCGATGAAGAAGTTTTTCCAGGTGAGGATGCCGTCTTCCTTGGTAAAGGTATAGTCGGTCGGCCTGAGCGGGCGGACGTAAAGCTCCTTCACCCGCGCCCAGGGGGGAAGCTTGCGCACCGGGCGTTCGGCCATCACCACCGAAAGCGGGATGATGGTCCCCCGGGCCCAGCTGGAGAGCTCATAGACGTTGAAATAGGCCCAGTTGGGCAAAAGCATCAGTTCAATCGGCATGGACGGGACGCCGAGCCAGGAAAACTCGCCGAACAGGGCCAGGAATATCTTGGTAAAAACGCGCGCCTTGATGATGCCGCCGTTGGCCAGGATGAATTCCCGCGCCTTGCGCATGGCCGGATGGTCCGCCGGGTAGCCTGCCAGCTTGAGGGCGAAATAGGCCTCGATGGTGGTCGAGAGGTCGCCGGGGCCGGTATGCCAGATGGCCCAATAGCCCTCCTCGGTCTGTTTGCCGAGGATGTAGCGGGCCATTTTCCGCTCGCGCACCTTGTCCACCATCCCGAGAAAGTGGAACAGCATGACGTATTCCGACGTGATGGTGACGTTGGACTCCAGCTCTGCCCACCAATAGCCGTCCGGCAATTGCTCCCGGAAAAAGAAATCGCGGGTCCGCTCGATGGCCTTGTCCAGCGGACTTTTTGCGTCGCCCACCATCTTCTTCCAGATGGAGGGTGGCAGGTGGTGTACCTTGGCAACCGTTTTTTTAGGGGGATCTATAGCTGGTGCAGTTGGTGCAGCCGTTTCCAAATTGAACGATGTCAGCGCCGTTGAAATCGGATATTTGCTTGAATTCATTCACAAAGCTCCTGGTGATCGCAATAAAGGCAATGCCGAGGGCATTTGTCAGTTAAATTGTGCTTTAATATCACAGAAACCGAAAGATGTATATTTTTTTTCATATTACCGATACACGACCGTGACACCCGCCCCTGATCTCCCGGCGGAATACCGGCCCCAGATTGAAGTTTGCCAGCATCGGGGTGGTTATGTTATACACGATATATCAGCCATGAATTCGGCAAAAATGAAGGAGATCATGCATGTTGTCGGGAAAACAGAAACGCCACCTGCGCGCCCTCGGGCACAGCCTCAAACCGGTCATCCACATCGGCAAAAAAGAGATCGAAGAGGCCTTGATCAAGGAGGCCAATGCCGCTTTGGACTGCCATGAACTGATCAAGGTCAAACTCCTGGAAAGTTGCCTGCTGGACAAGAACGAGGCTGCCGAAACCCTGGCCGGGTCATGCGATGCCGACATCGCCCAGATATTGGGCAAGACGTTCCTGCTTTACCGCCCGGCGACGCCACCGGTAATCGTCCTGCCAAGTGCGGAAAAACCTGCCAAGGCAAAAAAGGCATGACCGTACGCGCTGCCCTCTTTGACCTGGACGGCACCCTGGTGGATTCGCTGGGCGACATAACCGATGCCGTCAACCATATGCTGGCCGGCTTCGGCTCCCCCTCCCTGACGGCCCCCTCGGTACGCAAGCTGGTGGGCAAAGGAGCCCGGAATCTTGTCCGGCGGGCACTCGGCACCGAATCACAGGACGATATTACGCGGGCGCTCGATCTGTTCGTAGCCTACAACAGCAGCCATATCGCGGATAAAAGCTCGCTCTATCCCGGCGTTCGGGAGGCGCTGCAGCAACTGGCCGAAAGCGGTATCCGCATGGCGGTCATTTCCAACAAGCACGAGGCCCTCTGCCGTCTGGTCATGGAGGCGCTCGGCATCGCCCGGCAGTTTGAAATCATCTGCGGCGGGGATACCTTCTCCGAGATGAAACCTTCCCCCCTCCCCCTGCTGCGGGTGGTGGAACGCCTCGGCGTGCCCCCCTATGAAGCGGTTATGATAGGGGACAGCATCAACGACGTACAAGCCGGCCAACAGGCCGGCGTCACCACCATCGGTTGCGCCTGGGGCTATGGCGGTGAGGAAGAGTTGACGGGGGCGGACCACCGTGCCGCATCCTTCAGGGATGTGACGGCCATCCTCTTGAACGGGACATTAGCGGGCTGTTGAAAAACTCAGGTTGTTCAAAAATAGTCAGATCGTCGCCCCCGCAGAATGTCCTGCGGAGGCGTAGCAGCGCTACGCCGCACGAAGGGGCATTCGAGGACGAAGGCCTGATGACTGTTTTCCAACAACCTCTTAGGAGACCATGAACGGCTGGACCGGAACCATACTCAGGGTCGACCTGAGCGCCGGAACGGCGCAGCGCGAGACCATACCCCGGCAATTATTGGAGGAGTACCTCGGGGGCCGCGGACTGGGGGTGCGCCTGATGCGCGACCGCTTTCGGCTTCCCCCGCTCGATCCGGCCATGCCGTTGATCTTTGCCGTCGGGCCGCTGTGCGGCACCCCTGCCCCGACAGCCGCGCGGCTCTCGGTGATCTCCCGGTCTCCCTTGACCGGCACCGTCTGCGATTGCTCCGTAGGCGGCCGTTTCGCCTGGCATCTGAAAGCGGCCGGACTGGACGCCCTTATGGTGACCGGCAGGAGCCTTGAGCCGGCCGTTCTGGCAATTCGGCCCAACGAGGTGGCAATTCTGCGGGCCGGCCAGCTGTGGGGCAGGGATATCCCCGCAACGGTGGACGCCCTGAAAGAACAGGGGAGTGTGGCGGCCATCGGTCCGGCCGGTGAAAACGGCGTCCCCTTTGCCAGCATCGTGATGGACGGGGGGAGTTCGGCCGACCGGGGCGGCCTGGGCGCCGTGATGGGAGCAAAAAACCTCAAGGCGGTGGTTGTCGACGGCGACCGCGTGACGACGAGCGCCGATCCCGTCCTGCTGGACAAGGCCCGCAGTGATGTGCTGCGGCTCTTCAACGCCTCTCCGGTGATTTTCGGCCCCCTGGGGATCGCCGAGTTCGGCACCCCCGTACTGGTGGACCTCATGGCCCAACGCCGCATGACCCCCACCGGAAACTTCCGCACGACCTTCTTCGAGCGCTCGGCCGCCTACTCCGGACCGGCGATCCGGGAGGCCTTCGCCCCCCGGAAAAACGGTTGTTACGACTGCCCGATCCAGTGTCGGAAAGCGACGGCACAGGGCATTTCCCTGCCGGAATACGAGACCGCTTCCCACTTCGGAGCTCTCCTCGGGGTTGACGACCTGCAGGCCATCGTTGCGGCGAACCGCGTCTGCAACGACCTGGGGTTGGACGGAATCTCGGCGGCCGCCACCCTTGCCGCGTGGGGCGAGATCAAGGGGAAATTCCCCACGGCAGGACAGATCCCCGCCCTGGTGGAGGATATGGCCCTGCGCCGCGGCGAGGGCGAGCTTCTGGCGCTCGGTTCGCGCCGCCTTGCGGAGCACATGGGCAGGCCGGAACTTTCCATGAGCGTCAAATCCCTGGAACTGCCGGCCTACGATCCACGGGGGGCCTACGGCATGGCGCTGGCGTACTGCACCAGTACCCGCGGCGGCTGCCACCTGCAGGCTTATCCCATCGCCCATGAAATCCTGCGCAAACCGGTGCCCACCGACCGCTTTTCGTTTTCCGGCAAGGCCCGCATCATCACCATTGCCGAGGATACCAACGCCGCCATGGACTCCCTGGCGGCCTGCAAGTTCGCTCTCTTCGGCGCCAGCCTGGAGGAGTACGCCGAACTGCTGACCGCCGCCACCGGCATCGGGTATTCCCCCCAGCGGCTGCGGGAGATCGGCCGCCGTATCTGCCTGACCGAGCGTTTCTACAACTGCGCCAACGGCTTCTCCCGCAAGGACGATCGCCTGCCGGAGCGTTTTTTCAACGAGCCGGGGACGAGCGGCGACGGCATTCATATCCCCCCCATCGACCGACGCCGTTTTGCAGAGGAGTTGGACAAGTACTACCGCATCAGGGGGTTGAATGCCGACGGCTGTTTCGATGATGCCGACTTCCTGGAAAAACTGCCGTGAAATGGTTCGGCAAAGCCCCCTCCCCCGGGCCCACCGGGCCGCTGCCCACGGACAACAGGGGTATCGGCGATCTGGGGGAGGCTCTGGCCACCGTATTCCTCGAAGGTCACAACTACCGCATCCTGGAACGCAACTACCGCTGCAAGGGGGGCGAGGTGGATATCGTGGCCCGGGACCCGCGGGACAAAAGTCTGGTCTTCGTGGAGGTCAAGACCCGCCGCGACCTTTCCTACGGCGTGCCCCAACTGGCGGTGACCCCGTTCAAACAGCGCCAGATATCAAAGGCCGCCCTGACCTGGCTGGCCCGGAACCGGCAACAGGACGCCAATGCCCGCTTTGACGTGATCGCCATCCTTCTGGCGGAGAGCGGCCCCCACAAGATCGAGCATATCGAGAATGCATTTGAGTTGGCATATTGAAGAGGAGGTTTGCATGGATTTCACCGCCGTACTGGCCCAGATAAAACCGAAGCTCGGTTGCGTCGCCGATAACCTGGCGCTCATCGAGGAGCGCATCGAAGAGGCGAAAGCGGCCAAGGCCGACCTGGTGATCTTCCCCGAATTGGCCCTGACCGGCTATTTTCTCAAGGATCTGGTGCCGGAGGTGGCCCGGCGGCTGGATTCACCCGAGATCGCCCGGCTGCTGGAACTTTCCCGCGGCATCTCCATTGCCGTGGGCTTCGTGGAAGAAACCTCGGACTATAGATTCTTCAACTCGGCCCTCTACCTGGAAGACGGGGTGATCAAGCACCTCCATCGCAAGGTCTACCTCCCCACCTACGGCCTGTTCGACGAGCAGCGCTACCTGGCCCGGGGGGAACGTTTCCGAGCCTTCGACACCAAGTTCGGCCGCATGGGCCTCCTGATCTGCGAGGATATGTGGCACCTTTCAAGCTCCTACATCCTGGCCATGGACGGGGCTGCCACGCTGCTCTGCCTCTCCAGCAGCCCCGGCCGCGGCGTGGAGGGAGAGTCTCTCGCTTCAGCCGCGTCCTGGCAGAAATTGACCGCCACCACGGCGCTGTTCCTCAACTGCCGGGTGCTGTACTGCAACCGGGTGGGGTACGAAGACGGCGTCAATTTCTGGGGCGGTTCGGAATATATCGCTCCGTCGGGCGAGTCGATCATACGGGCCCGGCTGCTGGAGGAAGACAGCGTCAGCGCACGGTTGGAGGAAGGCGCCCTGAGGCGGGAGCGGATTTTCTCTCCCATGCTGCGGGACGAGAATCTGTTCGTGACCCTGCAGGAGCTCAGGCGCATCGAACGGGAAAGGGGGCTGTGATGGCGGGGCTGTCAGCCAATACGGAACTGTTGCGAAAAATCCTGGTCGGCTTCGTACAAGACGAGGTGCACAAGGTCGGGGTCAAAAAGGCCGTGCTGGGGTTGTCGGGGGGGATCGACTCGGCCCTGGTGGCGTTCATCGCCGCCGAGGCGCTGGGGGCCGAAAACGTCCACGCCATCTGCATGCCCTACAAGACCAGCAACCCCGAGAGCGAGGCCCATGCCCGCCTGGTGGCCCAGGCATGCGGCGTGGACTTCACCCTGGTGCCGATCACCCCCATGGTGGACGCCTATTTCGGGATGTTCCCGGATGCGAACAATATGCGGCGCGGCAACAAGATGGCCCGCGAACGCATGACCATCCTCTTCGACCATTCCGCCCATTATTCCGCCCTGGTGCTGGGAACCAGCAATAAAACCGAACTGCTGCTCGGCTATGGGACCCTCTACGGCGACATGGCCAGCGCCCTCAATCCCATCGGCGATCTCTACAAAACCCAGATTTGGCAACTGTCCGAGGCCATGGGAGTACCGAACGAGGTGATCGAGAAAAAACCTTCCGCCGATCTGTGGGCCGGCCAGACCGACGAGGAGGAGTTGGGCTTTTCCTACCGCCAGGTGGACGAACTGCTCTACCGCATGGTGGACCTGCGCCTGACCAGGGAGGAACTGATCGGCGCAGGCTTTGGCCCGGAGTTCGTCGACACCATCTACAAGAAGGTTCAGAACTCCCACTTCAAGCGGCGCCTGCCGGTGATCGCCAAGGTATCCAACCGCACCATCGACCGGGATTTCAGGTACTCCCGGGATTGGGGCAAGTGATGGCTTGAGCGGGAATGGTATTGGCGCTTTATCGGCGACTTCTGATACAATGGGGGTATCGGGAGGTGGCGCGGTGATAATCATGACGTATCGTTACGCCGCCCATGAGGATATTGAAAACGATCTCACATGGATGCAGAGCTTCAGGACCGGGGTACCGGCACGATGATGGCCATTTCCGGGAAGGACAGGGAAACACGAATGAAGCGAGGTGAGGAAACAACACTTGTCTACTCCAGCGAAACCGGTCGTGTCAGCCGGGGCGCCGCAAAACCGCAGGGGATGCAGCCGTCGAAGCGGGTACCGGCGCAGCCGCCGGCCGACGGGACGGTCCGTCTGCGCCGCGAGGTCAAGGGGCGCGGTGGGGGAACCGTTATCGTCATCACCGGCGTACCGCTCACGGGAGAGGCGTTGAAGGAATTGGCCGGGGCGCTGAAAAAACGCTGCGGCTGCGGAGGCACGGTCAAGGAAGGGGTCATCGAGATTCAGGGGGACCATCGCGACACGCTGCTCAAGGAATTGGAGTCGCGTGGATACCGGGTCAAACTGGCGGGAGGATGAGAATGCAATTAATTCCTTGACCGTAATGATTTTTTCAAATATTTTTTTATATTCGATTTATTTTGTCGAGCTTGAAAACGCGGGCGAGGCGCTCGTGCGAGAGTGGCGGAATTGGCAGACGCACCAGACTTAGGATCTGGCACCGAAAGGTATAGGAGTTCAAGTCTCCTCTCTCGCACCATGTAATAACCGCGCACGGCGTGGGCGGGCACGAAACAAATTTCAACCAGGAGAGGTTATCCGAAATGCAGGTTCACGTAGAAGAAATAAGCCCGGTCAAGAAGAGAGTCAATATCGAGGTTCCGGCCGAGCAGGTCGATGCCGAGATCGAGAAGGTCTATGCGGGCATCCAGAAAAAGGCCAAACTCCAGGGTTTCCGTCCCGGCAAGGCCCCCATGCAGCTCATCAAACGCACCTACAGCGACACCATGCGCGACGAGGTCATGCGCCGTATCTACGAGCAGACCATCTTCAAGGCCTTGGGTGAGCACAAGATCGAGCCGGTGGATTCCCCGACCGTTGAAAGCGACATCCTCCAGCAGGGTGCACCGTTCAAGTTCAGCGCCCTGGTAGAGGTCCTGCCGGAAATACTTCTCACGGGGTATACGGGGCTGGCGGTCAAAAAGGAAACCTACGTTCCCAACCAGGAGAGCATCGAAGCCGAACTCAAGCGGATGCAGGAGAATATGGCCCAGCTCGTGCCCATGGGCGATGATGCCGTCGTTGAGAACGGCGATGTCGTTACCGCCGACTACACCTTTACCGTGGAAGGGTTTCCCAATGAAACCAGCACTGCCGAGGATGCCCAGATCGAAGTTGGCGCAAACCAGCTCATCCCCGGCTTCGAGGAAGGTTTGGTCGGCATGAAAAGCGGCGAGACGAAGGAGATTCACGTCACCCTGCCCGAAGGCTACCGCCTTCCCGAGGCGGTCGGCAAAGCGGGGGTCTTCACGGTCACCCTGAAGGAAGGCAAACACAAGGAGTTGCCCGAGCTTGACGACGAATTTGCCCGGCAGTTCGGGGAGTACGAAACCATGGAACAGCTGCGGGCCAAGATGGTCGAGTTCCGTGAAAAACACGAGACCGACCGTATCCAGGGCGAGCTGAAGGATCGCATCGTCCAGGCGTTGATCGACAAGAACCCGCTTGAGGTTCCCGATTCCCTGGTCAGACGTCAACTCGACGCCATGCTGGAAAACCTCAAAAATCGCTTGCAGAGCCAGCACATGTCCATCGAGATGATGGGCCTGGACGACAACGGCTTTCGCGAGCGTTTCCGCGATGCCGCTGCCGACAAGGTCCGGGGCGGGATGCTCCTCATGGCCCTGGTGACGAAGGAGAATATCGCTGTTGCCGACGAGGACCTGGCGAAACGCTACGAACTGATCGCCGCCGGCAATCCGGATATGCTCGACCGCGTCAAGGAATATTACGAATCGAACCATAATGCCAAAAACTCCCTCCTCGCCGAGATCAAGGAAGACAAGGCCATCGAGTTTCTGCTGAGCAGTGCTGTCATTACCGAAGTTGACGCCTCCGAGTTGAAGCAAGCCGAGGCGTAAGGAGAACCAATGTACATCCCGATAGTGGTTGAACAAAGCGGCCGCGGCGAGCGCTCGTACGATATCTATTCACGCCTCCTCAAGGAGAGGATCATCTTCTTGGGGGGAAGCATCGACGACCAGGTGGCCAATCTGGTGATCGCCCAGCTGCTCTTTCTGGAGGCCGAAGATCCGGACAAGGACATCCACCTCTATATCAACTCTCCCGGCGGCGTGGTAACGGCCGGCATGGCGATCTTCGACACCATGCGCTACATCAAGGCCCCGGTCTCCACCATCTGCGTCGGTCAGGCCGCGTCCATGGGCGCAGTCCTTCTGGCGGCAGGGGAAAAAGGAAAGCGTTACAGCCTGGTCCACTCACGGATCATGATCCATCAGCCGTTGGGCGGATTCCAGGGGCAGGCCACCGACATCAACATCCACGCCAAAGAGATCCTGCGTATGAAGGACGAGTTGAACGGCCTCCTCGCGGAGATGACCGGCCAACCGCTTGAAAAAGTGGAAGCCGATACCGAGCGTGATTTTTTCATGTCCGCCGAAGAAGCCAGGGAGTACGGCCTGATTGACTCGACGTTCATTAGGAAGCCTGATACGGGAGGTGCAGCATGAGCCGACGCGACACCAATCAGGAAAATCTTACCTGCTCTTTCTGCGGCAAAAGCCAGGAAGAGGTGAAAAAGCTGATTGCAGGGCCGGCGGTGTATATCTGCGACGAATGCATCGAACTCTGCAACGACATCATTGCCGAAGAGATGAAGATGGAAGAGACCTTGGGGCCGGATATGAAAAAGCTCCCCAAGCCTCGAGAAATCAAGGAAATTCTCGACGAGTACGTTATCGGCCAGGACAAGGCGAAGAAAGTGCTCTCGGTCGCGGTGTACAACCACTACAAGCGCATCGAGTCGGGAAGCAAGCCGGGCGATGTGGAAATGCAGAAGAGCAACATACTCCTCCTGGGGCCCACCGGCTCGGGCAAGACGCTTTTGGCTCAAACCCTGGCCCGTATCCTGAAAGTGCCCTTTGCCATGGCCGATGCCACCAACCTGACCGAGGCCGGTTATGTGGGCGAGGACGTGGAGAACATCATCCTGAGCCTGCTCCAGGCGGCCGATTACGACGTGGAACGCGCCCAAAAGGGGATCGTCTATATCGATGAAATCGACAAGATCGCCCGCAAGACCGATTCCCCCTCCATCACCCGCGACGTGTCGGGCGAAGGGGTTCAGCAGGCCCTGCTCAAGATCATCGAGGGAACGGTCGCCAGCATCCCGCCCAAGGGGGGCCGCAAGCATCCCCAGCAGGAATTCATGAAGGTCGATACCACCAATATCCTCTTCATCTGCGGCGGTGCCTTTGCCGGCCTGGAGAGCGTCATCCAGCAGCGCATCGGCATGAAGAGCTTAGGCTTCGGCGCCGACGTCAAAAAGCGCGAAGAGAAAAAACTCGGGGAACTGCTCAACAACGTGACCCCCGAGGACCTGCTCAAATTCGGCTACATTCCCGAATTCATCGGCAGGCTCCCCGTCCTGGCGCCGCTCACCGAACTGGATGAGGATGCCATGGTGCAGATTCTGAAGGAACCCAAGAACGCCCTGGTAAAGCAATACCAGAAACTCTTCGACCTGGAGAGCGTTCGCCTGCGTTTCACCGACGGTTCCCTGGTTGCCATCGCCAAAGAGGCGCTCAAGAGAAACACCGGCGCCCGGGGTTTGCGTTCCATCCTGGAAAACTCCATGCTGGAGATCATGTATGAGATCCCCTCGCAGCAGAACGTCAAAGAGGTGGTTATCAGCGAGGATGTCATCTATCGCAAGGAAAAACCGATCGTCGTTTATGAACAACAGGTGAATGACGCCGCCTAGCCCCTCGGGCCCGGCCAGTTATTTTAAGTAATTACGATATGTTGCATGTAGTTTGATAGGTGAAAGCGTTATTTTATCGTGCTTTGCGGCATACAAGATGCCCCAATAGCCCTTAAAATGGAGCTTTGCGCGAAAATTTCCTTGACAGTCTTCGCGGGAATCTGATAAACACTGACTCGCTTTGTATTCCCATAACAAAATAGGAGGTGTAACGTGACAAAATCTGAATTGATTAGCGCAGTAGCTGAGAAGGCTGGGCTTAAAAAGGTTGAAGCTGAAAAAGCCGTTGCTGCTTTCATCACCACCGTAACTGGCGCCCTCAAAAAAGGCGACAAGCTGAGCTTGGTCGGTTTTGGCACATTCTCCACCGCAAAAAGGGCGGCCCGCAAAGGTCAGAACCCCCAGACCGGCAAGAAGATCAATATTCCGGCTGCTGTCGTACCCAAGTTCAAACCGGGCAAGACCCTCAAGGAAACCGTCAACAGCAAGAAGTAATTTCGTACTGCAGAGTACGTCGAAGTTTGCGGGGTTGTAGCTCAGCTGGTTAGAGTGCCAGCCTGTCACGCTGGAAGTCGCGGGTTCGAGCCCCGTCAACCCCGCCATAAAAATTAGGGCGAATAGCTCAGCTGGGAGAGCGCCAGCCTTACAAGCTGGATGTCACAGGTTCGATCCCTGTTTCGCCCACCAATTAGAACAAGGACTTAGGCATAATCGCTTTGGTCCTTTTTCTTTTCATGCCCCCTTCCTGTCCCCTCAGGTAATCTTCACTCGTGGTAGTTCCACCAGCAATCCACTCCCCAGTTGGCCGCCATCGTCCAGAAGAAGTTTTCTGCAGCCGCACAGGTATCATGCTCGGTCCCAAGCTTGCCGGCTTATGTTTATAGCCGGCAGTTTCCCCCCTGTCCCTGTCGTCATGCCTGTTTCAATACTCCCTTCGACGACCCCCATTTTTCGATGCACTATATAGTTCATTTTTTCTGATACATTCTATAAATATTATTCATTTTTTATTATATTCTGATTTGACTATAGTAGCAGCAACCAACCAGATAAAAGGAGTTTGCCGTGAAAAGCAACAATGGCTTAAAAGCAGTGTTCTGGATACTGGTGCTGGGGTGCTGCTGGCCCGGGATCAGCGCCCCCATGGCGCTGGTGGCCGGGATCGCGTTTGGCATCCTGGTCGGAAATCCCTGGGGCTCAGTCACATCAACCTGGAGCAGACGGCTCCTGCAAGCCTCGGTGATTGGCTTGGGATTCGGCATGAACCTGCCCGAGCTGCTTAAAACCGGCAAGGATGCCTTTCTCTACACCGCCATCAGTATCGGCTTTACCATGGCAGCCGGGTATCTGCTGGGCAAGCTTTTCAGGACGCCTCAACGCACATCGACCCTGATCTCTTTTGGAACCGCCATCTGCGGCGGGAGCGCCATAGCCGCCATGGCGCCGGTAATCAAGGCAGAAGCCGAAGAGACCGGTGTTGCCCTGGCCACGGTATTTACTCTCAACTCCATCGCCCTGGTTCTCTTTCCTCCAGTGGGGCACCTTTTGGGGATGGGACAGCGGCAATTCGGGCTCTGGTCCGCCTTGGCCATCCACGACACGAGCAGCGTGGTGGGGGCAGCAGCAGCTTATGGCGGGCTGGCCTTGGCCATCGGCACGACGGTGAAGCTGACCAGGGCATTGTGGATCATGCCTTCCGCCCTGCTTGCCGCCTGGTTCACCAAGTCGGGAGGAAAGGTGCAATTCCCTCTTTTCATCATCGGCTTTATTGCTGCCGCTACCATCACAACAGCGCTGCCGCAACTTGACCACGTTTGGCACCCGCTGAACAACATCGCAAAACAGAGCCTGGTAGTGACCCTGTTCCTGATCGGCAGTGGCCTGACAAGAGAAGTGCTGGGGGGGACCGGCATCAGGCCGCTGGCCCAGGGGGTAGCGCTCTGGATACTCGTTTCGGTGACAAGCGGTACCGCCATAATGTGCGGTTGGCTTGACTGAAGGCAGCCTGGAAAGGTGTAGCCGGAGACTTCAAGAGCATTGCCGTCCCGGCTCGAACCACCAGTGAAACGGGTCGCAACAAAATTCGGGGCGAACTCTATTTTTATTGACAACGAAAAGGCAATTTGCTAAAAATAGCGTTCTTGATTTGACCCACCGCCCACCTCCATCGGCTATTCATATTGGGGTTGTAGCTCAGCTGGTTAGAGTGCCAGCCTGTCACGCTGGAAGTCGCGGGTTCGAGCCCCGTCAACCCCGCCATTCAAAAAAAGAGTACCCGCATCCGGGTACTCTTTTTTCCATAAAGAGCCCGTATCCCATGCACGAAGAGCCCTCCTATTCGTCGTCCGTTGTCAAAAACGCTCCCCTCCCCTTTCACATGCCGGACTGGATTGCCTTGGCCCCCTTTGAAACGCACCTCGGGATGAACATCGATGAAGCCGGCAACGGCAGAGCGGTGCTTTCCATGCCGTTCCGCGTGGCCCATTGCCAAGGTGCGGGGCTCATGCACGGCGGAGCAATAACCTCACTGGCCGATACGGCCCTCGCCATTGCCATCAAGACCCTCCTTCCCGAGGGGACCATCTTTGCAACCATCGACATGTCCATGACCTTCAAACATCCGATCCGCTGGGGCACGATACGGGGGATTGCCGAGGTGATCGACAGGACCGAACGGGACATTACCGGCACGGTGGCCATCGTGGACGAGGAGGGGGTTACGGCCGCCACCTGTAGAGCCCATTTCCGTGTCAAACGGCATCAGACCACCTCTGTTTCCCAAGGCTGATACGCGGCATCATCCCCACTAAAACCAAAAATAGCTTTGAGTTCCGAACACAAACGCCACCCACGCTCCATGTTTGCTGTTGGTGTGGATTTCCCTGGATGGGTCGAGTGGGAACACGGGGCGTGGCAGGACGCTGCCGTGGATGTGCGACAGGAGGGCAGGAGTGCATGGGTGACTGTCCCGCACTTTTGACAAGGTGAACTGTGCAGGTTTAACACCCATGCATTTTGGGGAGTACGACGGACAAACCAGCAACGCATTCCGTTGCTGGTTTTCGCCGATGATGCTGTGCTTTTCTCTGGGTATCCCTGCGTCTTGTGCCTCCGGGGCACATGCTTTTTCTCAGGTTCTTGTCATCCTGCGTGCCAATGCCGTACCGTTATTTGAAGCTGACCCTGAGCCCCTTTTCCGTAGGCTTGACCTCATACTTCGGAAACGGAGAACTGCCGGCGTCGAGGACAATACGCACATGGTTGGGATAACGTCCGACCCTGATCTGGTCGAGGCCGAATCGGCGGACCGGAATACTCTTTACGCTCAATGAGGCGGTCGCTCCGGGCACGTCGATGGCCAGGCGATTCGGTTGGGCCAGCTTTAGCTGCTCAAAAGACTCCAGGCTGCCGTTGGCTTCAACGTCAATAGAGGTCGTTCCCACCTTTATTGCCGTAATCACCGTCTGTCTGCGGGGCGCAGCCAAAACAGGCACCACCGGTTCGAGCTTGGCGGAAGCGCCGGGGGCGGTGACGGGTGCGACGGCAAGGAGGGCGGGCTTGTCCGGTTCTTTAACCGCTGGCTGGTCCTTCACGGGGGCCGCAGGAGGTTCATCGAGCCCAAGCGGGTCCGCTTCCTTCTCCAGCGCCGCCGGAACCGCAGAAGCAGCCCCGGCAGACGGCGATGGCGCAGCAGGAGCGGATTCGACGGCAAGGTTGGCCGGCTTTACGGCATTCCTGTCAGCCGGCTTGCCGCCGCTGAAAACGACACTCAACTTCTTCCGATCTGCCGTAGCCGTGACGGCAATATCGGCCTCGGCCACGAGGTTGAAAATCAGCCGGCTGACCACCATCCCGGCAATCTGCGCTTTATCAACGCTGATACTGGAAACGGCCCCCTTGTTGACGACGATCAGAGGTTCCACCTTTTCCGGGTCGGCATCGGCGATGTCCACCACCGCCCGGGCCTGTCCCGGTATCTTGTAATAGGTGTAGGTCAGAGGGATGTCGGCCAGGATTTCCACCATCAGATCACTTCCCGCAACCACCGGTTTGACGTCCAGAAGTTCCGCCGCAACAGCAGAAACCGCAGACACGGCGATGACCAACATGGACAGAACAATGACGACCCGACGTTTCATGCTACCCCTCCTCCAAAAGTAGTAGTAACACCTTCCCACTGCGCCACAGATATGATAATGTGATTGTATATCATACTTTTTCGGAACTTTCCCAGACCTTATCACGCTATGGCACATTCATACATACCCGACACCCCCGAGCCGGAAACGGCTTGCGCCCCCCACAAGCCGTGGATGGGGTATGCATTGGCAACTTCGCTCATGCTGCACCTGCTGGCCGTTGTCTTCATCTTTGCCGCCGGGGGTGCAGTCCGAAGCATTCCGGCCGTAAGCGGCATACTGGTCGAAAACGTCACGTTTGCTCCGACAATCAGTCCGGCCAAACAGGCGGAGCCCGTGCCAGCCCCTGCGCCATCCGAGCCCCCCCGGCAACCGGATGCCTCACAAGACGTCCCTCCCCTTCAGGCTTCCTCTGCTGCGCAGACAGCGGCCCCGGAAAAGGCTTCCGAGGGAATGAAGGAGTTGATGGCCACCCCTCTCGGGCTTGGTATGACCTATGGATATATCAGCAGTTTGGCGGAAGGCCGCTCGCTTCGCGAGGATATCCGGGGATATTATTTCGAAGTGGTGGAGAAGATTAATCGCGAATGGTGGAAACGGGCCGATGGCCTGAAAGAGCCGATCCGCCGGGATGGGATCATCGAACTGTACGTACAGCCCGACGGCTCCATCATCTCCCAAAGGATCTATCAGGGAACCGGATCGCGGGAGGCCGATCAGGTACTCCAGGATGTCATCAAGGCGGTGGCTCCCCTACCGCCCCTGCCGGCCAGCTTTGATCAGAAGGTGTTCCTGGCGCCCCTTAAAATAAAGGCGCCCTCCACTCTTTTCAGCATTAAATAAGTAAGCGCGGTTATTTCAGCTCAAAGCCCTGCAACTCCTCATCGGAAAACTCAAGAGAGCCGCCGGCATTCTTGAGACGGGCATGGACGTCCCGAAAATCGGCATTCACCGCGTCAATTTCCGCCATCAGCCCGGCGGCCCCCTCATCGTCCCCCTGCGCCTCCAAAACCAATGCCAGTTCGTACTTCACGGCGCAGACATCCTCAAGGTTCAACTCAGGCGTCATCAGGGCATTCAGAATCCCCTGGGCAGCGGCCAATTCCCCCCGTTCGCGCAGACAGGTGGCTTGCAGCAGGCCGCATGCAATCTTGCGGGCGGGGTCGCCGGCAGCTTGACGAAACTCGTTGAGAGCCTCGTCATACAGTCCCATTTCTTTAAAGGCAACCCCCAGATCATAATGGGACTGGGCATCTGAACCGTCCAGGCTGCTGCCGAACCTGACGCTGCGCGGCGTGGGGGAGGTCATCGCCCCATCGTCGAATGGCTCGGCCCACCCATCGGGGGCACCGGTTTCCTCCTTTTCGGTTGCGGTGTCCTCAAACGGGAAATCGTCGATGTCCACCTCTATTTCTATTTCGCTCTCGTCGGGCAGCGTTTCACCACCACCGGCACCACTTGAATCGTCGACGGCAGATTCAGCAACGAGCTCGTTCTCATCCGGCATGGAGACGCCGGCATCCCCCCCCTCAATACCGCTTTCCCAATCCCCTTCTGCGGGGACGTCAACCGGCGCCGGGGGAGCAACGGCATGTGATGAGAGCTTTTGCAACGTCTCGATCTTGGACGCCAGGTGGGCCGCTTCGTCAAGCATGCCGACGGCCTCGCAGGCCCTTCGGAGCCCTTCGAGGATGCGGGGGTTTATGGGATCGAGTTCGGCAAGTTTCCGATAAAGAGCCACCAGTTCGTCAAGCGCACCGGACGAGGCGACCTCCTGCTCATACCGGTCAAGCAGACCGAGGGCTCCTTTGATGTCTTTTTGCTCGGCATGACACGCTATCAAACCGGTTTTGGCCGAAACCTCGTCGGGGAAATAGTGCAAAAAATGCTGATAAACCGGCATGAGTCTGTGGGGCTGGTCGAGGCGGCGGTACGCCCGGACGATCAATTCCCATACCCTCTTATCCCTGGGATTGTTTTTCAGCAACGTTTGAAGCCCGCCAAGCGCTTTTGCGGCGTTCCCCTCTTCCAGTTGGTTGGCCAGCACCTCGACGATGAATTCCGTCTTCCCGGGGAAAAGCTGCTGAATACGCGTATTCAGATTGGCAAAAGGCCCGCTATCGCCCCGTTCGTGCAGGAGCAGGGCAAGCTGCTTGAAGAGGGCATAGGATTCCTCCGTTTTACCGGCACGGAAATATGCCTCGGCCAGCTTGAGTTTGATGTTGGCATTCTGCTGATCGACATGCTGCATCTTTTCGAGAACCTTGAGCGATTCCGCCGAGTTGGATTCCCGTTCGTAATAATCGTACGCCAGTTTGTATTCGGCCAGGGCATTGCCGACCAAGCCGTGTTTTTCGTTCAGGCCGGCCAGGGTCAATGTCGTGGTGATGTCGCTGGGGAAAAGTTTCTGCACCTGCTTGTGGACAGCGATCGCTTTCAGGTAAAAACCGTTCGAGGCGTAATGCTTGCCGATGGTTTCATATTCGGTACGCGCGGCATCGGGCTGGCCGACCTTGACCAAGAGTTCGGCCAGTTTCTGACGCAGATTGATGGCGGAGGGTTCAAGGGACAAGACCTGCACATAGGCCTTGACGGCTTTATCCAACTGGCCGCGCTGGGTGTATTTTTGAGCATCTCCTATCAGTTTGTCCTTTGGTGAACTCACCGCTGAGAATTCCTTTCGGCCCCTGCTACCGGCAGGGGGCGGAAATCTTTCATAAACATACGCAAATAGTTAATCAAACGCCCATGACATGTCAAGCATATTAAAGCCACGACGCCCGGCGTTTTGCCGCATCATCCCGCTCAATTACATTTTGACATGGCCAGAGAAATACAGTAGGCTGAAACACTTTAAATGAGTGGACGTTAGGGGCGGTCAGCCGTCGTATTCATCTGCATATTCTGGAATATTCCGGAGACAAACAATGCGTTTCTTACCCAAAGCGAACCCACTGTATGAAAAGATACCCGCCCGCAAGGTCGTGCCTTCCGAGGTGCTGAACAAGCTGGCCAAGGGCGGCTTTTCCGGTTATCTCAGGTATACTGATACGGATTTCGAGGCGGATTGCATCTTTATCAAGGGGGCACTGATCTGTGTCAGCTCCAGTGATGGGGAGAAGGAGCGAACCGGCTTCGAAGCGTTTACACTGCTGTTTGACAAAATTCTCTCTTCCGGCGGCGAGATCAACATCTATCGTATGACGGCCGATTTGGCCGTATGCGCCCACGCGCTGCTTCTGGGCGGCAAACTGTTGCACGGCAGTGAGGTGCGCCAAATAGACATGAAAGAAACACTGGCCCAGCTCAGGAGCCAGGGGCTCAACGGCGTGGTCCGTTTCTACACGGCAGAACGCTCCGCCATGATCTTCTACAAGGACGGCCAGCCGATCGGTTATTACCACGACGAGGCAAGAACCGTCGAGGCGTCTCCCGAAGAATCGCGCACTGTTGCGGCGCTTCCGGGGGCGCTGGTGGATGTCTGCTCCACCAAACCGATGGAGGAGTTGCTGCGGTACAATCTGCTGAAGATGGTCAACCTCGATAAGCTGTGGGAAGCAGCCAAGGCCCGCCAGACGATCCTCCCAAAAGAGACACATTTTGAGCAGCAGGGGGCGGGCGCGAAGGCCGGGCTGGATGACGGGCGGCTCCAGGCGCTGGTGGAGGATCTCAAGGAAATCGCCGCGGCGTACCTCTCCAAGGAGGGGCGCGTCGCCGTCGAAAGGGGCCTGCAAAAGGCCGGTGGCAACCGAATCCTCTCCGACGACGAAAAAAGCGAGGCCTTCATCACCCTGTTTGAAGGCGAAGCCAGACGCATTGACAGCAATACCCGCATTGACGAGATGATCGATCTGATGAGATCGGAAATAGCAGGGCGCCTGGCAGTATAACCGGTGGACCGCGTGCTGACGGGAGCAGATGGTGCACTTCCAGCAACTACTCAAAGAGTATCTCCAACTCCACGGTTATTGGGTCCTGTTCGTCGGCACCTTTCTCGAGGGGGAGGCGATCCTGATCATGGCGGGATTTTTGGCGTTCCAGGGGTATCTGAATGTGGCCGGCGTCATTCTCACCTCATGGGCCGGCTCTTTCCTCGGTGATCAGTGTTACTTCTACCTCGGCCGGTTCAGAGGCAAGAGTCTGCTGCGACGGTTTCACCCGGTTGCCCGTAAATTTCGCGAAGCGCTCCGCCTGATCGAACAGTACGGATCGTTCGTGGCCTTCATCTCACGTTACACCTACGGATTTCGCATCGTGCTCCCCATCATCCTCGGCATCACGAGCCTGACGCCCCGGACATTCCTCTGGATCAACCTGTTGAGCGCCCTCTCCTGGGCGGCCGTCTTCTCGCTGGCCGGCTACCTGTTCGGCAAAAGCGCCGCGCTGGTGCTGGACGATGTGGGCAAATACGAGCAGTACCTGATGCTGGCGCTGGTGGGATTCATCATTATGACCTGGTGCTTTCACGCCTACCACGGCTTCAAACTGAAAGGGCCGGTCCGGCAGCGACTTGCCAGGATGCGCGCTCTGCAGAAAGCAAGGAAAACGACCTTATGAAATCCATTTTGGACAGTATTTCCATCGTGCTGGTGGAACCGCAGTCGCCCGGCAACGTCGGCATGGCCTGCCGCGCCATGAAAAACATGGGGCTTTCCCGGCTGCGGCTGGTCAAGGGGTGCGACCGGTTCCACCCCGAATCCCTCAAATTCGCCGTTGCGGCCAAAGACCTGCTGGAACAGGCGGTGGTATTCCCCGACCTTGCCTCCGCCCTGGCCGACTGCACCCTGACCGTCGGCACCACCCGCCGTCACGGCAAGTATCGCCAGGAGATCCTCTCGCCGACGGAGGTGGCCGCCAACCTCAAGGAGCAGGCCGGCCCGGATTGCCGGGCGGCAATCGTCTTTGGCCGGGAAGACAGCGGGCTGACCACCGAAGAGTTGTCGCTCTGCCGTTGGCATGCCACCATCCCTTCAGCCGATGATTACGGTTCCCTCAACCTGGCTCAGGCGGTCCTGGTGTTCTGCTACGAACTGGGCAAGGCCGGTTCGCCTCCCGGTGGGGGCCGCACGGCACCGCTGGCGACGTCGGAGGAGATGGAGTCTTTTTTTGGCCAACTGAGTTCCTGCCTGCTGAAGATCGGCTTTCTCAACGAGCAAAACCCGGAGCATATCATGCGCTCCATGAGGAGGATATTTTTCCGGGCCGAACTCGACAGCCGCGAGGTTTCCATTCTGCGGGGCGCCGTCTCCCAGATCGACTGGGCCAGCAGTGATTTCGACGGCAGGAAACGGCCGTGAACCTGGACCCGACGCTCCTCGGACTGGTTGCCGGCACCATGACCAGTATAGCGGCCGTCCCCCAGGTTATAAAAACCCTGCGCACCCGTCATGCCCGGGACATCTCCGTCTGGCAACCGCTCTTGCTCTCCATCGGCGTTGCCCTCTGGATCGTTTACGGTATGCTTATCCATAATCTGCCGCTGATCGTGGCCAATATTGTTCCGTTGGCGTGCAACGCCCTGCTCATCGGCCTGAAGCTCCACTATGGCAACGACGCCGCTTGACGGGGCCCACATTTCATCACCTAGCATAAATGGAGGAACACCATGAAGAGAATCGTCGCGAAGCTGCCCATCCTGCTGCTGTTGACGCTTTTGTCCGGCTGCGGCTACAACACCATGCAGGCCAACGAGGAAGCGGTCGTGGCCGCCTGGGGCAACGTGGAATCGTCCTATCAACGCCGGGCCGACCTGATCCCCAACCTGGTGGAAGTGGTCAAGGGATACGCCAAACATGAAGCCGATACGCTCAAGGCGGTCACCGAGGCCCGTGCCAAGGTCGGCTCCATGCAGGTCAGCAAGGATGTCCTCAACAATCCCGAGAGCCTGAACAAGTTTCAAAAGGCCCAGGGCGAACTCTCCGGCGCCCTCTCCCGCCTGATGGTCGTGGTGGAGAAATACCCGGACCTGAAGGCGAACCAGAACTTCATGGACCTGCAGAAGCAACTCGAAGGGACCGAGAATCGCATCAACGTGGCCCGTGAGCGCTACAACACGAGCGTGCAGGTCTTCAACACCAGCATCCGCACCTTTCCCAATTCGCTTACCAACTCGCTGTTGCTGCACTTGAACCGCAAAGAGGCGTTCAAGGCGGAAGAAGGGGCAAAAACGGCGCCAAAGATCAAGTTTTAGTCCAAACCGTGTCCCGTGCGGCCAGTTCGCCGGAATAAACGCACCGCACGGGACAGGGGTGGCAACGGGGGCATTACCATGAGGTTACGCAACATCTTCATACTGGCGCTTCTGGTTCTTCTGCCGCTCCCGTTGCCGGCCCTCGATGTCCCGCAGCTCAACGGACGGGTCAACGATTATGCCCGGATGCTGTCGCCCGAAACCGTGCGGCAACTGGATCAAAAACTGGCCGCCTTCGAGCGTGACTCATCCACCCAGATAGCCGTGCTGACCGTCCCCACGCTCCAGGGGGACGACCTGGAACAATTTTCCATCCATGTGGCCGAACAGTGGAAGCTCGGCCAGAAGGGCAAGGACAACGGTGTGCTGCTGATCCTGGCCCAGGCCGAGCGCAAGGTGCGCATCGAGGTCGGCATGGGGCTCCAGGGGGTGCTGCCGGACATAACCGCCAGCCATATCATCCGTGACGTCATGCGCCCCTATCTCAAAGCCGACAACTTCGACCAGGGCGTCACCGCCGGCATCGACGCCATCATCTCCGCGACCAGGGGGGAGTTCACGGCTTCCCCCCAGGATGCGGGCAAACGTGCCCATAAGAAGAGTTCTGCTTCGTTCCCCGTACTTCTGCTGCTGATCGCTGTCGTGGCCGTCCTGCTCGGCGCGTTTTCCCGCTACCTGAGCGGCCTGGCCGGGGCGGTCGGCCTGCCGTTGGCGGCCTTCCTGGCCTTTCCCGGCCTGGGCGTGACGATGCTGTTGATCCTGGCCGGCGTCGGCCTCGTGGTGGGATTTCTGCTCAGCCTGCTGTTCTCCGGCATGTTCGGTGGAGGCGGGGGCGGCGGCTTCTACGGAGGCGGTTGGGGAGGCGGCGGTTTCTATGGCGGGGGGGGAGGCTCATCCGGCGGCGACGACGGTTTTTCCGGCGGGGGCGGCGGCTTCGATGGCGGCGGGTCGTCGGATGACTACTGATTCATCCTCGAAAAGTAGTTCACCACAAAGACACAAAGGGTGATTTCATTGAGTCATATGACAATTTCGTAATTGGCTGGACTCGCGTAGTGAGCGAACGGTTTTCCGCCACTCCCCCTGTGCATCCTTTGTGCTCTTTGTGGTGAATAACTGCCGTCTTTTGGTTCATTTCATCAGTATCTTCAAAGCCTGCTTGAGCAACTCTTCCACCGTGCCCCCACCTGTGGCGTCAAGTCCCCCCAGGGCCTTGCGCACCTGCGGTTCCTTGTACCCCAGATTGAGCAGCGCCGAGACGACATCGTCCATGACATCCTCCGCCGGTATCTCCCGTGCCTCGAAGGCCGGGGCTGAAGCCAGATCCAGCTTGCCGGCTTTGTCCTTCAATTCCAGGGCCAGGCGCTCGGCGGTCTTCTTGCCGATGCCCGGAATTGCGGAGAGTTTGTGGACATCCCCCTGGACGAGGGCCTGGGCAAGCGGGCCGGGCTGGATGTTGGAGAGGATGTCGCGGGCCATCTTGGGGCCGACGCCCGAGACCGAGATCAGCAGTTGGAAAAAGGATTTTTCCAGGCGGGTGCGAAAGCCGTAGAGTTGAATGGCGTCCTCACGCACGCTGGTATGGATGTGGAGCGAGGCGGTCCCCCCCTCCTCGGGCAGTTCGTAGTAGGTGGAAAAGGGGATCAACACCCGATAGCCGACGCCGTGTACGTCGAGGATGATGTGATCCGGCGATTTATAGGCGATAACCCCGGTCAGCAGCGCGATCATAGCTTCATGTCCCTCCAGGAGGTGGGTTTCCGTGACGCCGGCTTGGCACTCCCGGTCATCTGTTTCAAGGCGGAGGAATTGATATGGCAGACCGCAACCGCCAAGGCATCGGAGGCGTCGGCCTGGGCGATCTCGGGCAGGCCCAGGAGCGCTTTGAGCATCTTCTGCACCTGGCTTTTTTCTGCCCGGCCCTGCCCCACCACCGCCTGCTTGACCTGGAGCGCCGTATATTCGGCCACCGGCAGGCCGGCATGCACCGCCGCCACGATGGCCGCGCCCCGCGCCTGGCCCAACTTGAGGGCGCTCTGCGCGTTGGTCGCAAAGAAGATGTTTTCCACCGCCACCCCATCGGGCCGGTACTGGGCGATGACGGAGCAAAGGCCGTCGAAGATCCGTTTCAGGCGTCCGGGAAAATCAGCGGCGCTGTCGGTGAAGATAGCGCCGTTGTCAACGTGAACGAGACGATTTCCCTGTTGTTCCACGATACCGTAACCGGTGATGCGCGAACCGGGATCGATGCCCAATACCCTCATGGCTGCACCGCCTGATACCGATACCGATGCCCAATCGTGGTATCAGGCATTCAGCAGTCCGGCGATCCACACGGCGTAGAAGACGGCCAGGACGCCCCCCCACACCATGGCGGGCCGTTTTTCGAAGCGTCCCCGTTCGGGAAACGATGTAAAAAGAAAGGTCAAAGACGCCGTCAGCCAGCCGGCAAACCCGACTATGGTAACAATACCCCACGCTTCACCCATTATGTCACTATCCTTTCCCGACCAAACGCCGGAAGAGCGTCCCCAAACGAAGCTTCCAGACCATGGTGACCGCCTCCCGGACGATCTTGCCGGACATCTTTGAGGTGCCGGCATGCCGGTCGATGAAGATGATCGGCACTTCGACGATCCTGAAGCCTTTTTCCATGCAGCGGTAGTTCATCTCTATCTGAAACGAGTAGCCGTCCGATTTGACGCTATCCAGATCAAATGCCTCGATCACGGAGCGGCGAAAACATTTGAACCCGCTCGTGCAGTCCTTGACCCGAAGGCCGGTCACAAAACGGGTATAGACACTGGCGAAGAAACTGAGCATCAGACGGCGAATGGGCCAGTTGACGACGCTGACGCCGTTGAGATAGCGTGACCCGACGACCAGATCGGCGTTCCGGATGGCTTCGAGGAAGAGCGGCAGCACCGTTGGGGAATGGGAAAAATCGGCATCCATCTCGATCAGGTAATCTGCCCCCATGGCAAGGGCCGCCTTGAAGCCGGTCCGGTAGGCAGACCCCAGGCCAAGTTTGCCGGAACGGTGGATCACGCTGATCCGCCCGTTTCCGGCGGCCAGCTCGTCGGCAAGCGTTCCGGTGCCGTCGGGCGAGTTGTCATCCACAAACAATATCTGCAGATCGGGGTGCTGGGCGAGGACCTCTCCGGCAAGCCGGACGATATTGTCCCGCTCGTTGTAGGTGGGAATGACGACGATAGCTTTCAAGTTCCGAGTTCTCCAGGTCGCGTGGGATGGGTATCGCCAGCATCTTTCACAGCTGACGAATGTACGGCATGACCTGCGCAAAAGTCAAGGCGGATAACCCCGGCCATCTGCCGCAAAGCTCCAGGCGCGGGGGCATGATCAGAGAGGCAACCAAGCAATGACAAAATGCCCCCCGCTTACCTGCCTTTTTCTGGGTTTTCGCGGCAAAAACAGGTCACGCGAATATGCCAGCAAGTTCCGTACCGCACCGAGGCAAGCGTTCCCTGCTGGCCTGTTATCGAGGACTTGGAACTCTTCGCGCCTGACGACCGTGGTCTTGCATACCGGGCAGTCCGTGTTTTCGCGGCCTCCGGCCAGATTTCCCACAGAGAGAAACCGCAGACCGGCCCGGCGGCCGACAGCGCCCGAACCGTTCAGGGAGAGCGGCGGGCGGAAGCGGTAATCAGCCGGACCTGGCGTTCATGGAACCAATAGTAGTAGGCCCAGTTCATCAGCACCAGCAAACGATTGCGGAATCCGATCAGGTAGTAGAGATGCAGCAGCAGCCAGACCAGCCACGCCGGATAGCCCGAAAAACTCACGCCGTGGGTCGTGGCCACCGCGGCGTTTCTGCCGATGGTGGCCATGGTCCCCTTGTCCCGATAGCGGAATGGGGGCAATTTCGCCCCCTGCTCCCTGGCACGGATGGCGCGGGCGACGTACTGCCCCTGCTGGCTGGCCACCGGCGCCAACATGGGAAGGGGGGCGCCGTCCTGTTCCCGGCAGGCCATGTCGCCGATGGTAAAAACCTCCGGGTGCCCTTCAATGCTCAGGTCGGGGGCCACGACGATCCTGCCCGCCCCAGCCTGGGCCAGACCGAGTTTTCCCGCCAGTTCGACGGCCGCCACGCCTGCCGACCAGAACAGGGTATGGGTCGGGATGACCTCCCCACCGTTGAGATAAACATGCTCCCCATCCGCGCCGCTCACCCGGGTCTCCAGCATGACCTCGACCCCCATGGAGCGCAGCCTCTCCAGGGCATATCCCTGCAATCGCCGGGGCATGACAGACAAGAGGGACGATGACGCTTCCATCAGGATAATACGGGTTTCCTCCGGCCGCACCTCGGGATAGTCCCGGGAGAGCACATGGACGGCCAGTTCGCGCAGGGCTCCGGCGAATTCAACGCCGGTCGGCCCGCCCCCAACGATGACAAAGGTCAAGAGCGCCTTCCGGCGCTCCCGGTCGGGCTCGCGGGAGGCGCGTTCAAAGGCCAGCAGCACATGGTTGCGCAGATTCTCGGCCTGATCGAGACGCTTGAGATCGAAGGCGTGCCGCTCGATATCGGCCTGGCCGAAAAAGTTGGTACGGCTGCCGGCCGCCAGAATCAGGTAGTCGTAGGGGATTTCCCCGTCTTCGAGCATGAGCCTTTTGCCGTTGAAATCGACGCCGGTAACCTCCCCGAGCCTGAAATGCGCGCCCCGCCAGCGCCGGGCCAAAGCCCGGATCGGGTAGGCAATCGACTCCTGTTCCAACCCGGCCGTGGCCACCTGGTACAGCAATGGCTGAAAAAGATGGTAGTTGTGGCGATCGACCATCACGACCTCCAGCCCGCTTCCCGCAAGGCTTTTAGCCGCGCTCAAACCGCCGAACCCCATTCCTGCTATCACTACTCGCTTCATAGTGCTCCCGCCCCCGCTTAAGTAGACTCTGTATCGGGCTCTTTCCAAAGAGCGGCCATAGTTTTATTGCAGACATGTCCAAAATTTGTCATCATTATATTTATTCTTTATGATCTCAAAAACTTATAAGGCAAAGAATTCAGGTCGCAGTTCGGTGCCGTCGGAGGACTACACATGACAGTTGACAAACTCGCGGTGCTTGAGCGGCTAAATAACGATCAGGAACTGTTTGCCGAAATCTGCACCATCTTCAAGCAAGATGGGCCGAAACTCCTACGCAAGCTGCGGGATGCCGTTGATGCCGGCCAGCTAATTGTGGCAATCCGTCACGCCCACTCCCTCAAATCCTCATCGGCCACCATCGGGGCATATGAGCTCAGCGAACTCGCCCGCCAGGCGGAGTTGGCGGGAAACCAGGGCGACGTCAGTATTATCAGCGCTCTTCTCCCCGTGATCGATGCCAAGCTGCATGAGGTGATTGCCGAACTGTCCTGACCTGCCGCCGAAACCGGCCCCCACACCCCACCCTTACTATTTTTGTAACACGTGCTGTTTTTTTTGCAAAGAGTTGGTATGCTGTGCTTCATCTCTCTATGATCATGGAGTGCCCCCATGGGCCGTACCTATATCGTCCCGCCTGTTTTGGCACCATCGCCCGCCAGGGACCGGGCGGTCTACGCCGTCAGTCTTATTATGCTGCTGCTCATAGGTTGGCTTGACTATGCCACCGGCTACGAGTTCGGTTTTTTCATCTTTTACTTCATCCCGGTTTCGGTTTCGGCCTGGTTGGGCGGCAAACGTCCCGGCCTCTTCATGGCAGGCGCCTCGGCTATATGCTGGTATTTCTCGGACAAGTATACCAACCATCCTTACTCCCGCGCCTACTTCATCTACTGGGAGATGTTCATGCGCCTGATCTCATTTCTTACCACGGCGCTCACCATCGCCAAGATCAGACAGATGCTGCTCAACGAAATGCAGCTCAATCAGAGATTGGAAGAAGCGCTCCACGAACTGGGCAAACTGAGGGAAAGCGTCCAGGGAAATGAGCCCTCTCCCCCGGCGGGGCACGGAGGAACGCCCGAAGGCATTAAAGGGGATTGACAGGGGTTACGGTTACGGCTCGGCAATATAACGGTTTTTCCCGCTTTTCTTGGCCTGGCGCAGGGCATGGTCGGCCCGACTGATGCACTCGAACAGCGCCTGACCGGGCTTGTACTCGCTGAGTCCTATGCTGATGGTGGTCCGGATGCCCGGCTTGTTGGCCTTGAATTCCGTCATGGCAATCGACTCGTGGATTTTCTGGGCCACCGCCAGAGCCCCCTCAATCGTCGTCTCGGGAAGAAGGATAAGAAACTCCTCGCCCCCCCAACGGGCACAGACATCCTCTTGGCGAACACAGCTCATGAAAACGCGCGATATTTCCACCAGAATATCGTCCCCGGCATTATAGCCGTAAGTGTCGTTGATCTTCGTGAAGTTGTCGATGTCGGCCAGAATGATGGAAAAAATGCGATTGTGACGCTGGGCGCGGCTATATTCCTGTTCAACCTTTTCCTTGATGTGGCGGCGGTTCGCCAGACCGGTCATGGGGTCTACCCTGGTTGCCAGGTCCAGGGAGCGGTTAAGCTCCACAAGCTGGGTACCGAGAAGCTCATTCTCGTAGGCCAAGCCCTCTGCGTGGTGGGCAAGCTTTTTATAGCTCTCCAGCAGCAGCTTGAACTTGGGGTACAGGGGGTTGCCCTCGGCGATAATATTCTCGAACTGACCGATGTCGTCAGGCACTGCCGCTCCGGATATCTTTCTGTCCAAGGCCATGGTCCGCCCTCCACATGGTGCCGCGAAGATCACCGCCGGGGAAATTGCCGGCATATGGCTGTAATGTGTTACATTATCCGATTATATCTGTTTTGTCACGCTTCATCGCAGGTAGCCCCAATCATCCGGCCGGCATGCCGGAAGCCTTGCGTCGGGCGATGAAATAACGTAAGAATTGACCTTCACGGGAAACTCGTAATGAGCGGCAGACAGAGTGGGCGATTCAGACGGTCTGCGTTCCGCCCTGTGGAGTGGTATCAGACAATGGAGGGCCGCATGAAAATTGCATTATATACATTAACAATCGTCTTGATCGTATTTTCAAATATTTCAGCCAACGCCCTGGAAGAGTATGCGCAGCAGACCGGCAAGGAATGCGGTTACTGCCACCTGAGCCAGACCGGCGGCGGTGAACTGACCGCGGCAGGCAAGCGGTTTGAGCTGCACCACTCCTTGGCCGACGTCACGCCGAAGGCCGCCGAAGCGCCCCCCCGGGAGCGCAGCACCGGTGATGCCCTCTCCCGCGTCGTCCGGCTGGTGAGCGGTTATCTCCATCTGCTGGTGGGCATATTCTGGTTCGGCACGATCCTCTATGTGCATCTGGTGCTCAAACCGGCCTACGCCTCGCAGGGGTTGCCCCGGGGCGAGGTGCGGGTCGGGCTGGCCTCCATGGCTGCCATGGCCCTGACCGGCGCCATCCTGGCCCACTACCGGATCACCTCCGCCGAGATGCTCTTTCACACCCGTTTCGGTATCCTGTTGATGATCAAGATCGGCCTGTTCGCCATTATGGTGATCTCCGCCCTGGTGGTGGTATTCGTGATCGGCCCCCGCTTGCGGGCACGGAGGGAAGAAGCGGCCATCCCGGCCCCATCGGGCACATCCGTTTTCACGCCGGAAGAATTGGCCTTTTACGACGGGTCCCTTGGGCGACCGGCCTACTTCGCCCACAACGGCACCGTGTACGACGCCAGCGCCAGCGTCCTCTGGAAAGGGGGCAAACACGCCGGGCGCCACCCTGCCGGCCAGGACCTGACCATGTTTCTCGGTCAAGCTCCCCACGGCGAGGACCGGCTACTGGCCTTGCCCCGCGTCGGGACCATCGCCCAAACCCCGGGCACGCCGACGCGGCCGCTCCATGAGCGGGTATTCTTCTTCATGGCATACATGAACCTGGTCATGGTGTTTGCAATCACCCTGATCGTTGCCCTTTGGCGCTGGTGGTGAGACGACCATGACGGAATCCGGCAACATGTTCAGCCAGATCCCCCCCGATCTGCCCGCGGAACTGTTCGAAACCCTGGCCCACAGGGGGACCGTACGCATCGAGCGCATCCTGTCCCACGGCCAAGCCACGCCGGAGGGGGAATGGTACGACCAGGACCGGGACGAATGGGTGCTGCTGCTGGCGGGTAGCGCCGGGCTCCTTTTCGACGGGGAACCGGAGTTGCGTCGCCTGACCGCGGGCGATTATCTCATGATCCCGGCCCGAAGGCGCCACCGTGTGGCCTGGACCGCTCCGAACGAAACGACGATCTGGCTGGCGGTGCATATTGGCGGATAACGGCACCAGATACGCCGCCCCCATCGCGGCCCGTTCCCACTGGGTTTTCGACCTGGACGGCACCCTGACCGTGGCGGTGCATGATTTCGCCGCCATCCGGCAGGAGTTGTCCATACCCGATGGTTGCGACATCCTCGGCCACCTGGCCTCCCTGCCGGAGCACCGGGCGCATCCGCTGCATGTCCGTTTGCAGGAGATCGAACTGGAGCTGGCCCGCATCACGGAGGCCGCCCCGGGGGCGCAGGAGTTGCTGGACCGTCTCTACAGCGCCGGCGCTTCCCTGGGGGTGCTGACCCGCAATACCCGCGATAACGCCCTGCGCACCCTGGGGATGATCGGCCTCGGCGGGTATTTTGCCGCGGACGATGTGCTGGGGCGGGACGAAGCCCTCCCCAAACCGGACCCGGACGGCATTCACCGCCTGATGGCGCTCTGGGGCGCGGAGGCGGCAACCACCGTCATGGTGGGGGACTATCTCTACGATCTGCAGGCCGGGCGTCTCGCCGGAGCGCTGACCGTGCATGTGGACACCACCCGTTGCTTCCGCTGGCCGGAACTGGCCGACATATGCGTCGGAACCCTGGAAGAGTTGGCTCTGCGGCTCGACCGGTAAGGCTCCGCCGCCACACTATTTCAATTTTGCTTTGGGAGGATTTTTCAGATAATGCGCCGGACTCTCTCCAAAAAAACGATCCTGCGGGAATCCCTGAATACGGTCCTGATTGTGTTGGGTATCTTTTCTGCCGGCCTGGGGCTGAAAGGTTTTCTGCTCTCCAGCCACTTCATCGATGGCGGCGTGACCGGCATCTCGATGCTGCTCTCCCACGTATTGGGCATCCCCCTGGCGCTCCTGATCCTGCTCATCAACCTTCCCTTTATTGCCCTCGCCTACCGCCAGATAGGCCTCATGTTCGCCATCAAGAGCACCCTGACCATCGCCGGCCTCTCCCTCTGTCTGACCTTCGTCCACTACCCGGACGTCACACCGGACAAGCTCCTGACAGCGGTTTTCGGGGGATTTTTCATCGGTGCCGGGATCGGGCTGGCCATCCGGGGCGGAGCGGTCCTGGACGGCACCGACATCGTGGCGCTCTTGATCAGCAAAAACAGTAATCTGCTGAAGGTCGGCGATGTCATCCTGCTCATGAATCTCTTGATCTTCGCCGCCGCGGCCTTCTTCCTCGGCATCGAATCGGCTCTGTACTCGATCCTCACCTACCTGGCGGCGTCAAAGACGGTTGACTTCCTGATCCACGGCATCGAGGAATACACGGCGGTGATCATCGTCTCGGAGAAGAGCGACGAGATCCGGGAGTCGATCGTGCGGGTCCTGAACCGGGGCGTAACCGTGTATAAAGGCCGGGGAGGAAAAACCGGCAAGGATATGCACATCCTCTACTGCGTCGTCACCCGCCTGGAGATCGGCAATGTCAAGAATGCCGCGACGGAAATCGATGAATCGTCCTTCATCCTGGTCCACCCGCTGGCGGATGTTGTCGGCGGCATCATCAAAAAACCGGCCTTGCATTAGGCGCAATAACTGAATGGCGGCCGCAACCGCGCACCTCAAGAACACTGAATGAAAGCGAATCCTGTGAAACCTCATATCCACGTAGCCTGCGCCATTATCGAACATGATGGGAGGACCCTGGCCGCCCAACGCAGCGAAACCATGAAGATGCCCCTCAAATGGGAATTCCCCGGCGGGAAACTGGAGTCGGGCGAAACGCCCGAGGCCTGCCTTGTCCGGGAGGTGCGGGAGGAGTTGGCCATCGGCATCAACGTCGGCCGGGCGCTCCCGGTCGCCACCCATGCCTATGAAGCCTTCACGGTCACGCTCTATCCCTTTGTCTGCACCCCCGGAGACGGCACCTTGACCCTGATCGAACACCGAGCCGTGGCCTGGCTGAAACCGGAGCAGATGCTCGTCCTGGATTGGGCCGAGGCCGATCTGCCGATCATCGCCGGCTATCTGGCAACCCGGTCCCTCGGGGCTGGAGAGGGGGCGCATCCGTGACCTCCCCGCCCAAGCCCGCCATGGGACAGGTCTATTTCATCCTGATCCTGACCACCTTCTTCTGGGGGGGCAGCTTCCTCTTCACCAAGATCGGCCTGAGAGAGATCCCGCCCCAGCTCTTCGTCCTGATGCGTTTCAGCCTGGCAGCCATGATCATGCTGTTCGTCTCCGGCCGGCGGCTCAAAAATTTCAACCGGCAGATCCTGTGGCGCGGCGCCGCGGTCGGTGTCACCCTGGGGCTGACCAACATCAGCTTTGTCTTCGGCGTCCAGGGGACCAGCATCTCCCGGGCCGGAATCCTCAACAACCTGTTTGTTCTATTCATTCCGTTCATAGTAAAGATCGCCTGGGGCGAGAGAATCGGCCGTATCAACCTGGCCGGCATCATCCTGGCTTCAGGCGGCATCTGGCTCTTGGCCACCGGCGGCAGCGAGGGGTTCAACCGGGGCGACCTGCTCTCCACCTTCTGCGCCCTCATGATCGCCTGCCAGGTCGTGGCCGTTTCCAAACTGCTGAGGGACGACGATGTTTACCTGGTCTCGCTGGTGCAGTTTGCCACGGCATCCCTGATGGCGGGATGCATCACCCTGCTGCTCCCGTTGCCGCATGTGACGCTGCACCGCTCCGCCCTCCTGTCGGTGGCCTACTGCGCCCTGTTCCCCACCGTATTCTGTTTCACCCTCCAGAACGCCTACCAGCGTTACGTCACCGCAACCCGGGCCGGGCTCATCTACACCCTCGACCCGGTCTGGAGCCTGGTCGCCGGCTTCTTTGTCCTGGGTGAACGCCTCTCCGCCCGCGAATGGCTCGGCTGTGGGATCATCTTCATCGCTGTTGTCATTCCCCTGGGGGTACGCTACTTTATGGAGCGGAGGTTGGTGAAAAGGTATGTGGAGGCAGAGGGCGGGGTCCCCGGAGTGACATGATACAGCGCCGGGCCCCCTTATGAGGTGTTGAACAGCCATGGTCAACGGCAACCATCGTCTTCCATTCCGCTATTGCGAGCCGGCCTGCTTCGGCGGCCTGCTGGATGATCCGCTCATCTTCCTGCGCATCCGGCCCCTGGGACGTGCTCTGCTCTTCGACTGCGGGCAGATCGCCCATTTGGCCAAGCGGGTCGTCAAACCCATCGCGGCGGTCTTCATCACCCACGCCCACATGGATCACATCATGGGACTTCCCACCCTGGTGCGCCACCACCACGCATCCCCCCGCCCTCTGGACGTCTTCGGTCCACCCGGCATCGCCGAACGGGTCCAACATCTATTGGGGGGATACGACTGGAATCTGGCCGAACCGACCTGGTTTACCCTGCGACTCCACGAGGTCCATGCCGACCGTATCATCCACTACCGTTTTCCCGGACCCGACCGGTTCATAGGCACCTGTGAGGGCGAAGAACCCCGCATCGGCCGGGAGATCTGGGCATGCCGCTACCTATCCGTCGAGGCCGAGATACTGGATCACAAGCTGCCGGTGCTCGCTTTCCGGGCCAACGAACAACCCCACTTCACCATTGACCCCACCAAGCTGGAGGCCCACGGGCTGGTAGCCGGCGAGTGGCTGCGGGACCTGAAGACCAGGGTGTGGAAAGGTTACGGGCAGCATGAGGTGCTGGTCACCCGGCGGGACGGAGAAGGATCGAGGGAAGAGCCGGCCGGCGATCCAACAGCCCTGTACGAGGCCATCCGCGCCCAGGAGACGACCGCCTCCCTGGGCTATGTCACAGACGTCGGCTGGACCAGGGAAAACGTGGCCGTCATGGAGCGTTTCATGGGAGGCTTGACGCTACTCTGTGCCGAGTGCACCTTTCTGGAGGCGGATGTGCACAAGGCCCGGGCTTCCTACCATCTCACCACCGGCGACCTGAACCGTCTGGCGGGACGCCTGGTGCCACGTTACCTGCTCCCCCTGCACCTCTCCAAGAGCTACCTGCGCCGCACCGTGGATCTGTACCACGAACTGCAACCACCCCAGGGAACCGAGATCCTACGACTCCCCAAGCACATCGTTCCCGCGCCGGTCGGCGTTGCCGACGTGGCTGCCTGGCTGCGGCCCGGTGGAGGGAACGGGAGAGAAACCGGATGACGCCGCGGCAACCGATAGGAGTGCGGGCACGTGAGCAACAACGGCCGAACCAGCAGTCAAGACCAGGGTAATCCATGCCGGACGAGCCAAGATAAGGCGTGGAGGAAACGGTAATGCGTCTGAATCCGTCGGCACACTCGATACGAAAGGAAGGTTGGAAGGCTTAGCGGGGCTTCGCCCGTGGGGTTGCATCTTTGGTCTGGGCATCCTTGCCGCTGCCGTTCCGGGCGTCGGCCTCTGCCGCCTTTGCCATGGCTTCACGCGAAATGGTCACTGAATCGCTCTTTGCCTTTTGCGTGTTCTTCTGGGCGATGGTGCCGACGACCGCCGCCGTAGCGCTGTTGTTCGCCTGGGCCAGTGGATTGAGGTTCGTCGGGGTTCCCACAATGACAGCGGGTGAAAGTTGAGCCAGTGGCATTGATAGCCTCCATGTGATCGATATAGTAACATTATCGGCAACGTAGGAACTATTTCAAGCGTTGCCTTCCGGTGGCGGCCGAGGCCGGTCCCCTTTCTCCTGCTCTTTTCTATGCAAGAGGAGACGTTTGGGTGGGCTCGGGATCGATTGCCATTAATCCTGATACCCATCTTACGATCTGTCAATTTTTTAATATGACAAATAACGTGCAAGGCTTCCCGGCGCCAGTCGCCATCTAGGGCTTGAGTTTTGACCAAAATTAGGATAAGGTACGCACTCATTTTTGGAGAAGTGGCCGAGTGGTCGAAGGCGCTTGACTCGAAATCAAGTGTGGGGGTGACTCCACCTAGGGTTCGAATCCCTACTTCTCCGCCATAAAAACAAAGGGTTACAGCAATCGTGCTGCAACCCTTTCTTTTTAAAACTTGGTCTTTTGGTAGCAATTTAGTAGCAAAAATTGTTTTTTAGATCAGCCTGTAACAAAATACCCCTCTCAAAAATCACTCGAGACATAATGTTTTTGACCCGCGCTATCATTCCAACGAACGTGCAAACTCAATTCCCCTTCGTATCCCCATAAACACGTAACGAGAAAAGAATTAACACCCGGCTGATGAACATAATGGATAGGGTCGGATATCCATGTAATATCCGTATTGCCGTAAAAAGCTCGTAGCGCTTGTTGGATAAAGGCGCGCCCGGCAGGGGGCTCTTCAATAAAAATGTTAGTTTTTGGGGGGAGGACGGGAATTATTTTCTTTATTGCCACCAGAAACCGGGCGGTTTGTTCGTTTCCGTTTTGCCACTCCACTCCTCGAGCCTGAACCAGCCCGTAGTTCAGCGGGATGAACAATGAGAAAAAAATGACCACTCCGCACAGGAATACCGTTCGGGAGAATTTCTCCCGCAGGCGCACCATGACCGCCCCCAGGACAAGGGACGAGCCGATGGAGGTGATATACATGTACCGGCTGATTGAATTGGCAATATATATCGGTTCAAGATGGCCAAGGCTCGTAAAGCTCTGCGGCAGGAACGCCAAAAATATCCAGCCATAGCCGAAATAGAGGAGCTTTCTGTTTTTCACCCAGAAAAAGCTGGCGACAATCCCGATAATGGTCGCAGGGATCGCCGGGTTGTCAGGTTTCAGGAACCCCTCGGGGCGTAGAAAAAATACGCTCCATGGGGTTAGAAGGGAATGAAGCGGCCTTATTTTGAAAAATTGAATATGTTCGGCGCTGGTGTTGAGCAGAACGTTAAAGACCAGATGATTGGTTAAGGCATACGCGACGATTACGGCCGCATACGGCACAGTCCTCATGATGGTCTCTTTAACGGACCGCAACCCGTCAAAGAAGGTCAATTCCAGCAAGAGAATGATAAATGGCATCGAGGCGGCGTCTTCCTTGCTGAACATGGCCACGAGATATGAAGCGATCGAAAGGAGGAGATGCTTCCGGGAACCCTCCTGGCGGTAAACGACATAAAGGTACAACGTGATCAGGTAAAAAAAGACATTTATCAGCGTATTGCTCGCCGCCTTCCAGAAGAGCGCATCACAGCCGACGGAGTTCAGGACGAAGATCCCCCCGCAGATGGCGGCAAGAATCTTGTCCCCTGTCAGCCGCATGAGAAAAATACAGAGCAGGACGGAATCGACGGCGTGCATGACTACGCCGAACAGATTGTACCCGAAGGGATCGAGGCCCGACAGAGCATAGAGCGGCCACCAGACGGTGTTGGATACTACCCGTATGGTGCCGTAGCCCAACAAAACCGCCAGCGGCCCGTGGAACATATTCTCCAGGTATTTGAAATCATCATCCACAAAAAAATTATTCAGGAATTTGTAGTAGTACAAAAAAGAAGCGGCCACAGCCGCCAAAGCAAAAACGCCAACATATTTCCAATCGATTTTCACTTGCGGGGTTCTCCTTGTAATGTGCCCATGCGCTCAATGGCATATTTATTTCGCAACTCGTTGATCCGTATTCTGATCACGTCGAAGAGCATGCTGACGGAATCACGAATCAGCCGGATCTTTCCGCCTTTGACGTCCCGCCAATTTATCGGTATCTCGGAAATGTACAACCCGTTTCGCTTTGCGATACAAAGGATCTCGACATCAAATCCGAAGCCGTCCAACTGCTGAAGGGAGAAAATCCGGGCAGCCGCTCCGGCCGTAAAAAGCTTAAAGCCGCACTGGGTATCACGGATACCCCTTACGGCCATTGTTCGTACGATAGTGTTGAATACCGCGCCAATTAACTTACGATGCATCCGTGCTTTCACCGAACACGCATCGCTCAGCAACGCGCGGGAGCCTATCGCCACATCCGCCCCGGCCTCGATGGACCGTTCAAGCCGTTCGAGCTCTTCAATCGGCGTGGCGCCGTCGGCATCGGCAAACAGGCGCAACCTGCCGACGGCCTGCCGCATCCCCGTCTTTACCGCAAATCCCTTCCCACGGTTGCGGGGAAGCCGGATAAGCTTCACGTTTGCATTCAACGCCATGAAGCGTTTGACGACCGCCGCGGTGGCGTCGGTGCTGCCGTCATCCACCACCAGGATTTCATAGATGCGCTTTTTTTGTTCGAGGTACTGCAGGATGCTGTCAAGATAGTATGGGAGCCGGTTTTCTTCATTATAAGCGGGGATTATAATCGAGATCATTCCGTAAGCTCCAGGCGGCAAAGGAGGAAATGCTTTAATGAGTATGCAAGATATTGTCCAAAAGCATCTCATTTCCCGTGCCGGTTGAACTTCTCGATCACGGCCTGATTTGCCTCATCTTTACCAAGCGTAACGGTTCAATTCACACCAGCAGACTCTAGTCGGCAAAACTATGCCGGATGTGATAGGGCGCGCAACCTGATCATCAAGACGATAGCGGTTATGGCTCGCTTATATTTTGTCTGATGCCTGGTATCCTCTTCAGTAGCAATATGCGGGAAATGCTTCCCGTGCCAAACTACCGTTTTCTTAACACCCGTGAATCTCCCAAACGGATGGTAACCTTTTCACTATCGAAGTATTCAAGCAGAGGGATCAGATACTTGCGTGACAGGCCGGTTATATTGCGGTATTCAGGGGGGGTTATTCCTCCTTTATCTTGGAGATAGGATACCAATTTGTCTCGTAAGCCACTCAAGACCGCCCCTGCGTAGAACAAATCATGAGAGACCCGCACCGCATCGCCGTTGCGAGTCAACATGGCCATGGTATCGCGAACGCACTTCTCATCACAGCGGAGGCGCTCCATGATCTCCTTGACCGTAGGGGCTTCGATTCCCCTCTCCTGAAGAAACAATATAATGGCATCGCCCAGGTTGGCAGTAGAGCGTGTCGGACGCGAGATCTGCCCTGTCAGCTTCACAATATCCCGGTCGGGCAGCAGCTTGCCTTCATGCTCCAACGCAAGCAGAAGCGGGGTATAGAAGCGCTGGTCACTCCTTTGCGGTAGGCGTGTTTTGAGTTCTTCCTTTCCTATCCCGTTTTTCAGCGGATTGGCCGTCACATAGGTGGCGACTTCGTCCAACAGCACCTTTTTGAGCGTTGCAAAGGCCTCCCGGCCCAGCAGGATTCGCGGCTCTCGCGCCATTTGAACGATATCGCCGGAGGACAGCAGCGCCGCGAGTGCTGCTTCAGCCGGTTTCCGGGGGATACCGGAGCGCAACAGGAGATCTTCGAACGAGATTCCGGATAATAGGCTTTGCCCAACGATCAGCGAGATGATGCACCGGTCTTCCCGGCCATCCAGGGAGGCGAGCAGTTGTATGGCTTCCTCGTTCCGCCGCCGGCGTCGTGGCGGGAAGGGGTCGAGCACCACGCCTCCTCCCACGGTAGTGGCAGGTGAGGCGGTGCGCAGGATATAGCTGTCCCCTGAAATCAGCAGCACCGGCTCATTAAGGCGCAATTGCACATAGGCGCTGTCTCCGGGCCGGAGGGCGTCACGGTCCAGCAGGATTACCTGGGCCTGCACATCGTATGTGGCCGAATGGAGACGTACGCCGGCACGGTGTTTCAACTCACGGGTCGCCGTGTGCAGATAATCGAGGCGGGCGTCCACAACTCGAGTTGGCTGGAACACGCCACGTGGCGTGACCACGTCTCCGCGGCGCACCTCATCCAGATCCACACCTTGCAGGTTGACCGCCAGGCGCTGGCCTGCCGCCCCTTTATCGACCTTGCACCCATGGGCCTGTATGCTGCGGACTCGCCCTTCTCTGCCCGTGGGAAGCAATGCCAACTCGTTTCCTACGGCAATCTCCCCTGACAGCAGTGTCCCGGTCACCACGGTGCCGAAACCGGCCACGGTAAAGACCCGGTCCACAGGCAGCCGGAAATGGCCTTCACGCCGTTTCTCGGAAGCAACGTCCGCCAGCAGCGCCAACTTTTTCTTCAACACGTCGAGGCCTGCGCCGGTGCGCGCCGATACCGGTACGATCGGGGTGTTTTCCAAGAAGCTGCCGGCCACGAACTCCCGCGTTTCTTCGGTGACAAGTTCCAGCCATTCTTTGTCCACCATGTCGCTTTTGGTCAGGGCTACCAAGCCGCTTTTGACTCCCAGAAGTCGCAGGATATCCAGGTGCTCTCGCGTCTGTGGCATGATCCCTTCGTCAGCGGCAATCACCAGCATGACCACGTCCATACCGCCAACGCCAGCCACCATGGCCCGTACGAATTTTTCATGCCCCGGCACGTCGACTATCCCGAACGTAATGTCTCGGGAAAGCTCCAAGTGGGCAAATCCCAGTTCAATGGTGATGCCGCGAGCCTTTTCCTCCTTGAGGCGGTCGGTGTCAATACCGGTCAGTGCCCGTACCAGCGAGGTCTTGCCGTGGTCAATATGGCCTGCCGTGCCGAGTATAAGGTGTTTCATTGCGACATCCCCCAAGAAAAAAACGGAATACATGCAAGACGGATTTATCCAATAATTACGAACAACTATCGAAACGGTCGCATGGCCGCCGGCCTGGCACCAGCGCGGTGCACCAACGTTTTCCCGACCAAAGCATCATGATGCTTTGGTCCGTTGACGATATACGGCGCATGATTCGAAATCATCCCCGCAATAGGTTATTATGTTGGCAATATTTCTGCTGGACATCGCGTAACAGTAACATTCTGGGAAAGGGTTTCTCACGAAACTGCACACATTTTGATACGTTGGAGTGCAGCCGTTTTTTGGAGGGTGTGCGTTTTCCATGTCCGGAGGGGCGTCATCTTTTACGAGGCGAGGAAATCTTCGAAATCATGGTCATACGTCTCAATATGCTTAAGCCAGAGTTGGCGAACCTGTCCCAATTCTTCCGTTGTTACCTGCTGCCCCGCCCTGATACGGTGACGCAGTTCGGCAGTTTTGAGACAGACGAACTGGTGATTGAGACCGTGCTGAATGGCCTGAGGGAAGCCCACAATCCCCATAGAGATATTTTCACTGCCGACATGTTCCAACACGGTATCCAGCAGGTGATCGAAGTCTGCCCCCAAGTCTTTATCGGGCTGCAGCAGGAGCTGCCCAAACATGGCGTCCAATTGGTCTATGATGCTCCGGTAACGACTGTCGCAGCAGAGTTCCCTTTCGGCTAGCCGCTTGGTAGCGACCAGCATGCAGGGAAAGGGTGGATCGCATTGCCTATAAGTGTCCATTTCCATAATTCGCTCTCTTCGCATTTTACCGGCCCGCTGGACAACAGGCCCTCCGTTTATTACGCATGTTCCAACATCACGCGGAGCCGGCCTGGCATGACATGATCAGACGGCGGGGCGCAGTCGGAGTGCCCGCAGACGAAAGCACCTTCGGCCAACGCCTTCAGAAAGCCCACCAGGATATGCAAATCGTGAGCAGCCATGTGGGCAGGTCTACGGTGCATTTATGCTGATATCTGTAGTAATCATCCATAAGAATTGAGCGCAGGTGCAAGAGCCGAGCTGAAACCGCTTTATGTATTTTATGTCGCAAACCTCTGTCACCGAGATCGCCCTCAATATGTCGTGAGGCGGTAACTGTAAATTTGGCGGAAGCACATGGGAATCGAACCCACCAAGGAAATTTCTCATCTCCCTCACCGGTTTTGAAGACCGGGCCACCCACCAGCGATGGTTGTGCTTCCGTTGTAAGGTTGCCATGCCGCTCCACGTCCCCCCAGGCTAACCTGAATTGTCCGACGAGCTCTCCTAGTTCATCCGCCACATTCGCCAGCTTATCGACGCCCCTGGCAGGTCCATGGGCCGATTGCGCTGCCGTTTGCATGATCTATGTGCGGCCATCTATAATTTCAATTTTCAACATGATCTGAGTCGCCCCGATATCTCAGCGGCTCCGCATTTGACCAAAGGCGCCAATTTTTCATCGATAATATGCTTGGTAAAGCGAGAAACCGGCCCTGATATATTCAGTGTCCCAACGATACTGCCGATTGAGTCGCGAAGAGGCGCGCTGATACACATAACCCCCACATATAATTCTTCATTATCAATAGCAAATCCCTGCTCAGCCACCTCCTGCAAGTGTCGCAACAGATGATCCCGGTCCGTAATGGTATTTGATGTATAACGCTGCAATTTGCCAACGGGGAGATGCCGTAACAACTCTTTCTTTTTCATGAATGCCAGATGTGCCTTGCCCCCGGCCGTACAGTAGGTTGGAAGACAAGCTCCCAGCCGTGGGACAACACGAACCGGCTGGCTTGACTCAACCGCGTCGAGGCAGATACTGAAGGAATCTCTGAGAACCGCTATGTAGGTTGTTTCGTTATGCTGATGAACTTGCGACTCCAATACCGGCCTTGCATGGCGCAACAGGCCCATATGCCTGATAGCGGATTGTCCTAATCTTAAGGCCTGCAGCCCCAAGCGGCAGCGGCCTGTCGTCATATCTTTCTCTATATAGTTGCGTTTTTCCAGGGTGGTCAGCAAGCGAAGCACCTTATCCTCGGAGAGGTGCATAGAGTCAACCAAATGGTTGAAGCTAAGCTCCCCCCCCCCACTCTGGAACTGCTCCAGGAGATCGAGAGCGTTGGTGACAGACTGTATGCAATAACGCTGTTTATCCAGGTTCATTTATTCGCTCCGCAAATATCAAAGCGTAGCTTTCCCTTTACTGCATTCTCTAGTTTATATAATTGATCATTCGTGGGTGGCGCCATTGTAAAGGCGCCACCCTTAATTAGCATATTAGCTAAAATGAATATTGCAGAACCACGCGTGCCGTATAGGGAGATTCAGGATCGGCGACAGCATTTTTGCCATTCAGTACGGAATTTTTGTAGAACCCACCAAGGAAAACATATGCTGCCTGTATTTTTGCCTCAAGGTTATCGTACAATTTATAGTTCGTTACTATATTCAACTCAGTACCCATATAGTTCGAGGCATTCTGGATATTGTTATGCTTATCCGTCGGCTTAAGCGCATTTGTATGGGCCGCCCATGCAGCTCCCGCATTGAGCGATGCTGACAGCTTTGGGGTGATATTCGCGTCGTATCCGATGGTATAGAGATACAAACCTTGTTGATTTATTGGCGTTGTACCATTGCCCATATTGTAGACCATCATGTTTTCAGTCGTCGGGCCAGACGTCAGATTGTTTCTGTTGAGGAGGATCATGCCGCTCTCATTGTAGCTGCTGACGGAGGAAACGCCCCAGATGGCATCGGGCGACTGGTTTACGGTAACCCACCCGGTCAGGTGCTTGCTTTTGAGAGTTGAGGCGTTGTTGTCATTCCCGGAGGTAAAGAGAAGGGCTGTTTTGAGCGTACCGGGGCCAACATCCATTTTACCGGCCACGTTATAGGCGAAGGCATTGAGAAAAGCGCTATCACCATTGCTGTTGACGTTTCTCAGTATACCTCCCTGGTAAGCGGCAAAACCACTGAGGGCCACCGGCCCCACCTTTGCATCTCCCGTCAGGCCAAAGGCATGAACTTGAGTCGACGTGTCGACGGGGGTGGTTGCCGTCGCAGAGAGATAAAGCGGCCGGCCGTCGCCATAGATGTAGTAGGCTGCCCCGACATTCGCGGATTTATTGAGGGCATACTTAAGCTCGACCACGCCGATGTCAAGATTCTGGTTGCCACGCACATTTGCCTGGTTCATGGGTGAGCCTACGCTGAAATAAGATTGGTCATACCCACGAATGTATGCAGTGTTGAAGGTAGCGGCATTCACCTGCGTGGAAGCAGATATTCCCGCTGCGTCAAAATCAAACATGACTCCCTTGATGGAATCCTTGAACGGCTGAATACCGGCTCTTACCCGGGTTGGGGTCGCTGGGATTTTAAAGTCGAGATATACCCACTTGGTTTCGAGGTTTACGGCATCAGATTCCAAGGCACCACCGGAATTTCTGAAGGCGGCGGTTGTTGTTGAAGCGGTTGCGTTTGAGTTGGCTGCCGTCAAGGCCCCTTGAGCCTTGTCGCCCCAAACGGAGTCCATTTCAAAGCCGGTTACCAGCTTCAGGTCATCGCTGGCTTTTGCGGTATAAAAAAGGCGTGCACGCTGTTCAAAATAATTGTTTATACGGAGATTACTGGTTGTATTGCCTGATGGGAACGCAGGGGTGGGGCCGGATAAAATGGCTCCCGCCCCACCCTGTTCGTAGTTGGAGATAAAATACTTCAACATATACGAGCCGTGAAATTCATTTTCAAACGCCGACGCCTGCACTGCTGTCGCCATCGTCAAGACGCAAGCCCCCAAAAGAGCTACCTTCATTTTGTTCCTGCTGCTTAAACGCTCCATTCAATTCCTCCTTAGTGAATTGTATCCAACCAGCAAGGGGTGGATTGTGCGGCCTCTTCTCGCATCAAATCAAAAGGATATTATCCATTTAAAATAGTATGTTATGCACAACTAGTCTCAAAAACGTGGGGGTAGCTATTTACCCCCCATCACATGAAGGAGACACAAACCTTTAAAAGTCGAGGCACCACTGAAGCCAAGCGGCTCTGTTTCAGCTAGAGCCAGAATCGATACAAACGACCCGGTGTTGTTGCTTTTTTTAATACTTTAGCAACTCTAATGCCAGATCGCACAAACTCATATCACTATGATTTTATTATTATTTTAAAACAGGGAGGGTGTGTACAGCGAGGAGCAACAATAACTATTGGAATGGTATTTAAGCTAATAAATGGTTTTTTTATTTATTTGATAGCTAGTTACAGCGATAATAACCAGAGCAATAAATGATAGCTAATATTATAGCAGTAAATTATTTTTAATTTGTTAAATAAATAGTTGTAAATTTATATTTATTCACATCTTATATAATATTGTTTACCGCATAAATATTTATACAAATAGTCATTATATAATAGCGATTATTTGTTTATACGATTTTTACAAGAGCTTATACGTTTACTCAGACCTGGCTGTGAGATGCCGAGCATTCTGGCTGCAAGCGTCTGGTTTCCACCTGCCTTATCTAAAGCAGCCTCAGTCAAGATGTCTTCAACCTCGGAATAAGTAGGTAATCGTTGTGCGTTGAGAAAAACCTGTAAAATTGCAGCATCTCCCAATATACAGGCATCAGGGTTAGATTCTATTTCTTGCCGATAATTAATTACATCTTTAAAGCCATCGGCGGACAGCATTATTTTATTCCGGCACACTTCATCATATACTATGGATCGCAGTTCGCGGATGTTTCCGGGGAATGCGTAGCGTGACAATAATGCAGGGATTGGCTTCGGGATATTCGGGGGGCATTTCAAACCAAGCTCATGTGCTGCCGCTTTAACAAAATGTTCAAGCAACAAGGGAATGTCTTCTTTGCGTTCCCTGAGCGGAGGTATATGGATATGATGAGTTTGCAGCCGATAGAAGAGATCTTTGCGAAATTCACCACATTGTTGCTTGCTTAACAAATCATGGTTAGTAGCCAAGACAAATCTGGATTTTGTACGCTTTAACTGGTCGCCCCCAACGGAATAATATTCTCCATCCTGTAAAAGCCGCAGTAGCTTAACCTGCGACGACTGGCTTAAATCTCCAATCTCATCGAGAAACAGTATCGTTTCTTCCGCTTGTTCTACAAGCCCGCTGCGGGAATCATCCGCACCGGTGAATGCGCCCCGCTTGTGGCCAAACAAGGTGTCGGAGAACATCGCATCGTCAAGTCCAGCTATGTTTACAGAGACCATAGGTTTGTCATAGGCGCATGCTTTGTATAAAGCCCTGGCGATCAACTCTTTCCCGACGCCGCTTTCACCGGTTATTAAGACCGGCTGCTTACTTAAAGCTATTGATTCTATATACTGGAAAATGGCAAACATTTTCTTGCTTGTGGTTACAATATCACTAAAGGCTTCCGGGTTCTCCAAACGATCGGTCAGCAGCCTACTGCGTACATCTCTGCTTTCTCTTTGTAGTTCAATTATGCGAATGGCATGTAATATTCCTGTGATTATGCGATTTACATCATTTGTCTTTACATAGTAATCGAATGCCCCGACTTTCATGCAGCGAACAGCATAATCAACCTGGTTCATGCCAGTAATAACAATGACAAATACAGATGGAAACGTTTCTGAAATCGTAGTAAGAAGTTGTTCTCCAGAAACATGCGGCATCGTAAGGTCGAGAAGAACGAGCCCGACGTTCTGTTCATTTATGATGTCCAGCACCTGCCGGCTATCCTGGCATTGGATAATGTTATTAATGCCTCCCTCTCCATTGAGTGCCATGGTTAAAGAACGCAACCACGGCAATTCATCATCGACAAGTAGGACTGAAAACGCTGGGTATAGATTTTTTTTCATGCAAGAGCTCCATTCGCGGCAGCCGGTAGTACGAGAGTAACAGTTGTCCCCTTGCCCAACGTTGAATCTATGGTAAGCACTCCCCCATGTTCTTTGGCGATTGTGGAACTCACCGAAAGCCCGAGCCCGGTACCGCCCAGTTCACGTTTAGTCGTGTAAAAAGGATCCGTAATATACTGAAGTTGCTCCGGAGCGATGCCAACGCCCGCGTCGGAAACCTGGAGCTCGACCACCCGTTCGCTCTCATTGTAACCGGTTCTCAGAACGATACTTTCATCCTGACTGGAGAGAGCTTGGCAGGCATTCATGATCAGGTTGACAATGACTTGCTCGATACGTTGCGAATTGCCGCGAATTTTCGGTAAATCTTCGGCGTAGTGGGCGACAAATGAATCCGTCGCTTGTTTTATGGAAGTATCGACGAGCCTTATTGCTGTTTTTGCAACGGAATTCAAGTCTACGACTTCATCCTGCTGAGGAATGGTGCTTCTGCTGAAATTCTTCAAGTCATTGACAATGCGGCCAATACGTTTTGAAGCTTCGAGCGTTTCAGCCGGCAGATACCAAAGATTTTCCCTTATCTGCGAGTACTGCCACTTCCCGATGGCAAAATCCCCATTTTTTTTGTACCACTCCTCAGTGATGTGTCTGATAGTCTCGTTCATTTCCGACAGCATTGTCACATTCAAAAGAACCAGCCCATTAGGGTTGTTAATCTCATGGGCTACGCCAGACACAAGCGTGCCTATGGCAGCCATCTTGCTCGTCTGTATCAATTGTTCCTGGTTGCGACGCAACTCATCCTCGGCGCGCTGGCGCTCTTTAACCTCTTGCGCAAGTGCGGCAGTACGTTGTGCAACCTTACTTTTCAGGGTGCGGGACCATATAAAGACAACACTGAGTATTACCAGATATAAAGCTGTTAAGGATCCAGCAATTTTAATGGTCTGTAACCACGCTTCCCTGTGTGGCTTAAGGCCATCTCCCAGCCATTTGTCATGAATTTTTTTGTACTGGCCTGTCTTGTGCAGAATAGCAAGTCCCTGGGTAAACTGCTGAAGTAATTCTTGATTTCCCTTCCTGACGGCAAAACTATAGTTGAAAGCATTCTGGGTTTCTGCAATATACACAACATTTTTTAGTCCCAGCTTTTTTATCAGGTAGGCGGCCACATCTTTGGGCAAAATTGCATACTCATGCATCCCGGAGTCAAGTAGCCGCAGTATTTGCTCATCAGTATCAAAAAGAGTCAGAGAATCGTTCCACCCCTGTTCTATTGCAAGGTCTGAAATCACATTGCCCTTCAACGCCATGATATCCTTGCCTTTCAATGTCTCAGAAGGGCTTATCGGAAGCGCTCCCTTTCTGCCGAATATTGAAAAAACGACTATCGTATGGGGGGAAAAATCGAAATATTTTGCACGCGATTCCGAATATGCAATGTCCATTAAAACATCTATTTTTCCGTTATAGAGCGATCTCCGAATAGAGCCAAAAGGTTCAATGGTAAACTGGAGGTTCATCCCCATCGTCTTGGCAATAGCGCGGGTGAGCTCCACACCATAACCGGTGAATTTGCCTTCTTGGTCAAGAAATTCAAACGGTGGGTGACTGATGATTCCCCCGACAATGATAGGGCGGTTCTCTGTCAGTGGTTCAGCCATGGCAGGGAAAACACACAATACGTGCCAGCAACAAAGCACCATTATTGCCGGAATACGGTGAATGGTTAAGTTTGCTTTTATACCCAGAAATAGTTGCCGCAAATTTTGAGTTACTTTGGAATTCACATACAATTGCAGAGCTTGATGCATGCCTACACGCCTCAAAATAAAAAATATTTATTTAATATTATTAATTATATCGCACCCACCTCATTGAACACAAGAGAAGAAATGTTAGGGAAATTTCAACTGTGAAATCGGCTTCGATTCGACGCAAAATGACACCTCAGTTCATTTTTTCTAACAACGGACATCACCCCCCCCATGGCGCCGGAAGGGCAAAATTCACCCATTGTGTGAACAGATCTGCTGGGATATTGAGCGGAATATCCTGATATGAAACGTCCTAACCATTTTCAACCTTATTGCCAACAACCAAGAGGGCAGATGATTCAAGATCCATCTGCCCACAAATTGCCGGCGGCCCAGCCAAGCAAATAGCGCATGAAACGTATTCAAGGTAAGTTCCATCAAGTCCTAAAAGTTTTGCCGAATTCTTTCTCGCCATAAGATCGATCGGGGCCTTTTAAATTACACTTTTCAACCGTTCGATGAAATCGGCCATTCCAACCGCAGGTACAGGGTTCTGAGCCTGCCCGAGGGCGGCTGAGATCACACAATTTTCGCGACCAAAAGCAGAACGCGCCTTTGCCTATCGATCAGACCAGAAAGCACGTTGCTCGTCTGCGTATTTCCACGCAGCGCGAGCACTTCCCCCGTCAACATGGCGGCGCCAAGCACACCTGCCGTTTTAAGAACATCGACTCCTCGTAGCTCCCTTTGGGAATGAGAGCCTTGCGCTCCTTCCTTTTAAACTATTTTTTTAAGGCTTCCCGTTTTTGCAGCAGGTCTTCCCAAAAGGATGGTAATCTGATTTCTTTACTCATTATTTCAGTGTCATACCAGCCGGGGATCAGTATACTTTTTTCTCCCGTCCCCCCGGAAACAAGTATCAGCAGCTTCCCAATCTCGGGACTCGGAACCATTGTTTGCGGATCCTTAATCCGGTAAACCCACTCGGGAACCCCCTTGCGTATTGCGCCTCTCAGATAGCGCTCTCTATATTCCTTAAACGGAATCTTGGCGTGTTCTTTGATGTAGGCGGTCATTGTTTCCCGCGTCCACCCCTTGTCTGCCAACATTTTTGCTGTATCCTGAGCAATGATCAGCAGCATCGTTGCACGGTACGGTCTCTCGAGCCCGGCCAAGTGTGCTGCAACAAGGTTCAGGAACCCTGTATCCGACTGCCCTATACCAAGGATACTGTGCGTTCCTTCAGCGGCCAAAAGCATCACCACGTTTGCATCCGCCGGCACCCCCAATTCAGTTTGCAAAGGAGGCCACGGACTTGCTTCGCGGTTTTCAGCGAGCATCATGGCAAAATCACCCGGAAAACCGATAGTTGACATGTCCGTCACCCCGGGCCAACTCCCACCGACATTTTGAATGATCAAGTGGAGAGCCCTACTGATAGACGCGTTGGCCCGCCAACCTCGCCCCAGGCTGTTGGCTCCTGAGTTTATGGCCAGTTGCTTGGAGATGGGACCGCTTACTATTATCATCGGTACGTCGGGATTCGTGGTTGTGGCCAGCCCCTTCAGATCGAACTCCGGTGCGGCAACCAGTTCAACCGCCGACAGCAATAGGGGCAAATATTCGGGTTTGCAGCCGGCCATCACCGCATTAACAGCAATTTTTTCTACGGTTGCAACCCCACCCATCGGTTCCAGGGGAGCGATAACCATGTCGGGCGACAGGTCGGTTGCTGCCAGCATTTCTCTGACCTTCTCAGGTGTGGGCGGTATGATCGGAAGACCGTCCGTCCATCCCCGGTCATAGAAATATTCATTAACCTCTGCGACTGCATCGGAGCTGATCGCTACTTTTTCAATCTTGGCACCTGAGAACATGCCAGCTTTAGCTGGTTTTTTTACGCCTGCCTGGATCATAAGTTTTTTCAAAAGATGGTCTACATATCCACCGTCCTCTCGCTGCCCGGCGGGGTTATAGACAAGGACCTGTTGCGAAGCCGGTACACCGGTCTCCATGAAAAACAGGCACAGCAGCACTACAAGGGATATTGTCGCATTACGCATTACGATCACCTTTATCAAGCTCTGCATAGAGGCAAAGTCTCCGTTACAGTACCAGCTTTGCGCATCAATAATACATTCGGCTGATACTCACCCAATTACCTTGTGTGCGTTAAAGCCGCTCCCACTATTTATGTGATCAAAAGAATGTGGGGAGAAATACTATTTCTCCCCACAAGTCAGTAGAAGCTCTTAATCTTCAACCACAACGTGGACTGGTTTCATGTCGGTCACGAATGCAGGCCAGACCTGGGACTGCTTGCCAGGACCACCTGTCACCACAACATGGATCTGCTCGGGCGTTGTGAACCTCTGCACCATGGTGTTTTCGTCCCAAGGACCAAACCCCGCAGGAAGTGCACACTGGGTAGGCGCGTACCCCCACATCGGAAGCTTGGTTTGCTTGACTAGGTATTCTTCTGCAGCCCGTTTGGTCGGGAAATCACGGGCGATGGTCTGCGCGTGTTCGGGCCCGAGGAAGAAGAAAGTGAACTTGACTGCATTCTGCCAGTTAAACGGCTGGTCGTACTTAGTGAGACACGAACTGATGCCGGCCGAGGTACCAGCCGAAGCGGCGGCCAAGGTATTGAGGAGGTCTTTGCCCTTGACACTGGTGTGGTCGGTATTGTTGGTGCCCAAGTAGGCACCATAAGCGGTGACCACGTTGTCGGTCGACTTGAAGCCATGTTCTACTGCGTACGACTCTTTCCACGGATTCTCTGCTTCATTTTCTCCAAGCACCAAGGCGACCAAGTCGCCGCGGCTACCTTGGGTGCTCTTATCCACATCAGGGGGAGCAGCACCGCCGACGACATAGGCAAGCAGGTCAACGAAATACCCGAGAGCGATATTAACCGGTTGACGCTGTCCAAGGAGCGCGGTTGAATGCGAGATGCCGAGTTTTTTCACGATCGGGCCGTTAATGACGATGACCGGGCTGGTTGGGGCTGTAGTGGTGATATTCCCTCTGAAATCGTAATCGGGCTGGCTGAGGGCCTTCACCATGGCAAGCAGAAGTGGCATGTGGGAAGGCTTACACCCAGACATGGCGCCAAGCGTAGCAACCAATTCGACGGTCAACTGCGCCTGGCGCGGGGGAACGACCCAGACAACCTCGCCGGGGTTATGCTTGGTTCCCTTGAGCATGGCTGCTACAGCCTCGGGAGTGGGGGGGATGACGGGGAGGCCAAGTGACATCTTCTTATCGTATAACATCTTGTTGAGGGCCGAGTAGGTTCCCTTGAACTTGATGTGCTCCGCAGGGTATGGCCGTTTTAACTCGACCTTGGCGGATTGTGCCGGCTGCCATTTTGTCGCCATACGCAGGATGTCGGGGAAGATCAGGTCCGCTTTTGCTCTGATCTCGTTGAGCGGGATCATGCCGAGTGGATGCGGACACTCCACAAAGGCCATTTCCGGCAAGCCGGTACTGGCAACGGTGCCTTTTGCCAAGGCGACGAATTGGTTGGATGCAATAGTAACTGTGGGGATACCTTCTTTTTCAACTTCGGACTGGTCGACCACCAGCCATGAGGTGCAGGACCCTCAATCGGCTTGGGAGGCGATGACCAAATCGGCTCCCAAATCCTTGATTACTTTTGCAATGCGGGCACTTTCCTTCTGGGAGCCGCTGATCTTGATTGTGGACTTATCAACTTCGTAGAGCTTGATCACCTTTGCTGATGGGACCTGCTCTTTCAACAGTTCTGCGACTCTGTCCAACATATTGTTGCCGTTGTGCTTGTCGTTCCATCTGAGGACAATCGTCTTCCCTTCCAGCGTAGTGAGACGAGGAGCGGGTTTGACAGGCTTGATGTCGACAATACCCGTCGGGTTCAGCACTTCCCATTGCTGAACATCTTCCTTGGCCGCTGCCATCGATGGCAATATCGAGCTCATGCCGATAGCCAGCGTCGTCAGAAATGATACTACTGTTCGTTGTCGCATACTCTTTCCTCCTTTTTTTGTGATCCCTTAGCGGGATTCGTGGTGCTAACTCCAATACTCACTCTTCGCTTTTGCCGGTCACCATGACAGCTATGCCTCCCTTGGGGGCATTCCGGGCATTTGATTCAATCAGGATCACGTCTTTAAGCGTTCCTGGCTTGGAGGCTATGTACTCGATCTCGATGTTATGCGTTTTCCCTTCGCCAATCTTGATGTCGCCCTGCTTAACGCCATCAAAATACACAGTTGAACCGCCCTTCAAGAAGATCTTCCTGATTGTAAGCGGAAGGGTGCCGGTGTTCGTCACAGCAAGTTTCAGTCTCTTTGAAACACCTTGTTTTATGCTGCCAACGTCCATTTTACGCGGCGTGACCGTCAATTTGGCTCCCGGCGCTTCCTTGACCGTGCCGGTCATGACCGCCTCAACCTGTTGCTGTGCAGGGATATCGATATCGATGGTCACGATTTTTTCAAATGGGCCCGGCGCTCCTTTGGTTGCAAACGACACCTTCAGTTCCGTCTTTTCTCCTGCTTTGAGTGTGTGCTTTCCAAGCACACTTTCAGTACATGCTCAATTTGTTTTGACACTGCTGACGTGAACATCCTTGCCACTGACGTTCTCGACGACAGCCGTCATGGTTGCAGGCACCCCCTCATCAACTACGCCGCAATCATGTTGCTTCGGTTCGATACGCAACACATCCGCGGCAAACGCCGAGGCTGCCGTCATCAGCATTGACAAGGCAGACAGCAAACAGCACGTTTTCTTCAAATAACTACTCATGTTTTTACTTCCCCCCTTTCTTGACTGCTCCGTGTACGAGCAGCTTCTTGTTTTGAAAATCAAACTTCGGATCCTGGCCCTTTGTGTGGCATTCTCGGCACGTACTTTCCCCCGGGCTTACAATAAGGCCTTTTTTGTTATCAGGATTTGCGGCGTGGGCTGCAGCAGCGCCGTGGCAGACCTCGCATTGGACCCCGGTAAACTGGGGTGTCAATTCTCCGTCCATAAAACCGCCCTCTTTTTCAAAACCGGTGACATGACATTTGAGACAGTGGGAAAGCGTCTCCTGATGTTTCTTTTGCAACGTCACGAAAGCCTTAGCGTGACGCGTTGTTTTCCAGCCTTTCACAAGATCTTCATGGCAACCGGCGCATGTTTCCGCTCCGGCATACTCGTCTGCAGCAGGCTGCGAATACCCCAGCGGCACATTGCCGAATGACACCAACAAGGCAACCGCAAGCGGAAAAACTGATCTACGTATCATGACTCTATGCTCCTTATTCAAGTGGATAGCCGGACTTCTTCCAACCTCTGATTGCCGGATTCAAAAGTATTTTCACATCGGTAAAGCCAAGACCAAGCAACTGAAAAGCCAAATCAGAACTATCAGTTTCACCAGGTCCACAATCGCAATAGGTCACAATAGGCTTATCCTTAGGTATTTCGGTAACGTCTGAATCGGTCAAATCTGCTTTCCAAGGAAAAGAAAGAGCTCCTTTTATATGACCGCTGTCATAAATCGATTTAAGCTGGGCATCCAATATGACGATATCGGCTTTTTTATCGATCAACGCTTTCAATTCGTCGTTTGTTATCCTCGGTATATCTGGATGCCCCGCGTATGCGGCAGGCGCACCAAGCGCCCACAATAGCCCAAGAGCAATAAACAACACTTTCGCCAGTCCTCTTCTCATCGATGAACCTCCATGAATTTATTTATGGGGACATGAAAGCGGCGTGCTGCCACCCACAACCCACTTCTGAAACCCTTTAGAGCAATTCCGGTGCCAGCAGCGTTCAAACTGCAACCATATGTATTAATTAGCTTTTGTTTTTGGAGTTACTTCGTGGGACCATAGCTAGATTTATGAAATATAACTACGGTTATGACGGCGGCAGGAATTCTGAATTTGAGTGATGAGTTTGCAGTGGAAGCAAACTTATGGGCAGGTGAGGTGCTGTTCGCAGCAATTCGCCTCGGTATTGGACTTCGTCTCAACGCATTTTTTGCGTATGCCGATATTCAAGGGGGAATACATACCAATGCTTAGGACTAAGCTAGTGGCGCTCTAGTCGTCATCCTTTCGCACCTCTTTCATATAATGTGGGTATTGCGTGTTTCGTCAGCCCAAATCGTAATGAACACGCCTTCTCTATACTCGCTCACAAAGGCCGGCAGCAATCGCCCCCGCTCCAGGATTTCCATGATCTGCCCACGGATATCCCCCCTGAAACGCAGGGCAAGTCCACAGTCGGTCTGCAATTGGCGGGGAGCAGGGATAAGCAGCACTGTCAGCCTGAGGGCCCTGAGAGTGTCCTCGGCCTTCATCACGCGGTGGCTGGAATTAAATACCGCCAACAAATCTCCTTCTTGCACCATCAGTCAACTCTCCTTCTACAAAGTATCGCGCTATTGCACATGAGGCATCAATCACCTCGTGAGTCTTCATGGAGAAAGAGATGCCTTTGCTCAATGGAACACAAAACAGGGGCGTACTCGCGCCGGCGGCCATACCGGTCGCATTCACCGCTCTCAGGGGGTCTTGTAGTACAGGGCAAACGAATAGTTCGCCCCGGCGGCCGTGTTCTGGCCGTAGATATCGGGGCGGTAGCTCACCTCAACACCCCATGCGGGGGTCACCTTGTAGCCCACGGTCAGGTCCAGCTTCCCCAGGTCGAAATTATTGGTGGTCGTAGGGTTGCCGCTGCTGTCCTGTTTTTTGCCGTTATCGACGCTGAATGTACCGTCCAGCTTGGCCCTCGTGAAGATATTCTTGGTTATATCGAAACCGAATTCAATGAGGTAGCGGAGTTCATCGGACGGACCGTCCGCACGCCAGCGGTAGCCGACCTCCACATTGCCGTAGCCGGGGATAAACGGGCAGAGGGAGCGGCCGTAGAGCAACCTGAGTTCCGTATCCACCTGGCCGTTGCCCAGGGGCAGGGGGTCGGTCTTGTCGTAGGCGCCCGGGATCTTGACGAGCAGTTGCGTCGAGACGATGCCCGCAGCGCTGTCCAGCAGCTTGTAGCGCAGCCCAAGGTCCACGTCTCCCAGGCCGTAAGCCTTCGAACGGCTCGTGTCATCCTCGTTTTCCAGCCACTTATAGGTCAAGGAGGTGAGCGCCGTCAGGTCGTTGGTCAGCCCGTACTCGAAATAGCTGCTGATATTGTTGTCCGTAAATTTCCCGTTATTGGCCGTGCCGCCGCGATTTCCCGACTGGTCGAAGGTCTCGTGGGCATAGTAGTAGCTGTACGACAGCTTTTCATACAAGGCGTTCTTCGGGGCGGTCCAGGCACCGGCGAAGGCCGTGCCGGCGGATGTGACGACGAGCAGCCCCGCCGCGATTATTTTTACGTGAAACGTATTCACACGCTGTCTCCTGAGATAAGGTGGTGCCGTCACCGCCGCCATCCCCCTGCCGGCGCCCCTTGCGGGCGGGCGGCGGGAGGAACGGCGCGGAATGGCCGGAGCCCTGGCTCCGGCCCGGCGAATGCCATGCTACAGGGCTGTCAGCAGAGACCAGCCGGTATCTATCGGCATGTTGGGATCGTTGAACGGGGCATCGCGGTGAATGGTGCCGTTTGCCAGTTCATAGAAGGTGCTCCAGACATACCAGGAGTCATAGTTCTTGATGTTCGGCCACCCCATCAGATCGGCGTAGAGGAAGCCCAGGGTTGAACGCCAGCCGGTGCCGCAGTAGAAAATAACGGTTTTGTCGGACGTGATGCCCTTGGCGGCCCACATATCGCGCACTTCGGTGTAGCTGCGCAGGGTGGCGTCGCCGTCAACGTAGTAACTGCTGGAACTGTCGGCGTTATAGCCCCATACCGCGCCGGGGATGCGCCCCTTGCGCGTCAGAACGGGGTCGCTGTAGCCAAGGATTTCGCCGGTGTATTCCTGGATGCCGCGGACATCGACGAGCACTTTTCCCGATGGCACGGTGCCGTTGGCGCGATAGTAGTCCGCATAGGTCTTGATCTCCGGCGTCAACGCCTTGAGCTGGTTTTGCGGATTGATGGTAAAGCTTGCAGCAGTGGCGCTGTGGGCCGTTGTCTCGACCGTACCGCCATTGGCCTTCCAGTAGCTCAAGCCGCCGTTCAGGAAGCGGACATCGACACCTGCGTAGCGCAGGGCCCAGTAGACGCGTGTCGTGGCGATCGGGCTATCGCCGTAGACGATGACCGTTGTGCTGTTGCTGACTCCCATGGCGGCAAGCCGGGCCTCCAGCAGGCTGTCCGATACCAGATCCCAGACGATTTCGTTTGCGTCGGTCACGGGGAATGCGTTAGTGGGATTGAGGTAGTCCCTGGCCTCCACGTTGTTGGTATTGAAGTGGATCGCGCCGGGAATATGTCCTGTCGTGTACGTGCTGGATGTCGTTCCCCAACTGCATTCGAATATTTTGTAACTGTTGCCGGACGGGAAGGTTGCCGGCGTCCCTCCGTTGATAAGGGTTTGAACCCATCCGGGGTAGACGACCTGTTTGTAATTGGCCGCATACTCCATGGGGAGGTCGGGGGTGGTCGCGGCCCATTCCAGAATCGATCCATCGTAGTTGGCGCAGCGGGAATAGCCCATGAGCCGCATCAGGAAGTAGGCGTAGGCGCTTCTGATGCCGGAGGTGCAATGCGCAACCACTTCCTTGTCGCTCGTCACCCCCCGGGATTCAAACAGGGCCTTGAGATTCTTGTAATCGAGGCTGGTCCCGTCGGAGTTATAGAACCACGTATAGGGGATATTGACCGAGCCCTTGATATGCCCCGGCCGCGCTTGGCCGTAAAGCGGCCACCCCATGTATTCCTCATCGGTCCGGGCGTCGAGAACCACAAAGTCGCTGTTACCCAAGCGATTCTCGATGTGCTCCTTTTGTGCGGAGATGTCGGTGCGCAGATTGGTTGCGGCGGTAAAGGTGGCCGCAGAGAGCGTGTTGGTACCGGTCTGGGCCGGGCGTTTATCGGCGGACCACTTGTCCCAGCCGCCGTTCAGGATGTGGATATCGTCACACCCCAGGTAGTCGAGCATCCAGAAGACGCGCCCTGCTGCGCCCCAGGAGTTGATGGTTTCGTCGTAGATGACGATGGTGGCGTCACGGGTGATGCCCGCCGCTCCCAACTGCTGTTGCAACGTTGCCAGCGGCTTCAGCGCCATGGCGGTCCCATCGCGGTAATCGGCCCAATGGAGGTTGATTGCCCCGGGAATGTGGGACGTAGCGTACGTGGCAGCCGCCCTGGTATCGATAATGATCAGGTTCCTGGCTCCCAGGCTGTTCTGGAGCGAATCTGCCGATACGAGAAGCTTCCCATTGGGAAATTCGCTCATGGCGGCCGTCAGGGTAGACACGGCACTTACTTTGCTCTCCGTGGTACTGCCGCACCCCCCCAGGGGCACGCCAACAAACGCCAAGAACATCAGGACGTACAAAATTCGTTTCATTTCTTTTCTCCCCACATTTTATTTCTAAATGGCAGTTTTTGAGCAATTTGGATGCCAAGCAGATTCAATGCAAAATAACCAGTTAAAATAGATAAGCTATTGTTAAAATAAATAACATATGAATGAACTATTTAATTTTTAAATACACCGACAAGCAGTTAATATATTTACAATTTATAAAGCGCCCTTCCCAATCAGGGCAATTATTAATATAACTACAGTTATGGCGATATAACTATAATCATTACGGCAAATAACATATAACAGTATACATTATCAATACATATTTCTGTTGAAATAAATTATTTGGCAACATAATTTTATATATATGATACGTAAATTACATTTCACTACATATTGATATTGCTGATACAATGTAACAATATTTAATCACCATCGATATAAATATATTTTTTGTAAATAGCAATTTACACCAATATGATATGCTAGATACTTTAATAGACACTCTAGTTTTAGAGTATTTGTGCATCAATAAGTGAGAACGGTGAGTCTATCTGAAACGAGCGCGCCATGATCAAAATGACGCAGCTGATGGAAGCCGCCGGTTGAGCCGCAAAACTTGACCCTGCGGGCCTGGCGAAAACTCTGGGCGGACTTTGGGATTACCGTGACGAAAACATCCTTGAACGTTTATGAGTTATTTCATGTGGTGGCGAAAATGCCGCAGAAAGGTGATTGATGGGGCGCGCGCCTATGAGGCTGATCAGCCAAAGTACGGCAAAAAAATACCCACGGTCGTGGAGGTTCGGGAGACATGCCGGGATTAAATAAAATTGTACCCATAATTGAGCATTGGTAATCGGAATTTTTCATATCCAAATGCACATTTTCCCCTGAAACAAATCAAATTATTCCGAGCCATCATTGACTAATCGGTTTTAGGTGCTAATAGTTTAGAATATATACAATTATTGTATGATGCTAGAGGCCGCAATGAATCGATTCGACTGAGGGGGAGACCATCATGAGCATGATGAAAGAGTTCAAGGAGTTCGCCGTAAAAGGGAATGTGGTCGATATGGCCGTAGGTATTGTCATAGGTGCCGCATTCGGCAAGATTGTATCATCCTTCGTGGGCGATATAATCATGCCCCCGATCGGTGTCCTGCTGGGCGGAGTCGATTTTTCCAGTCTGTCGATCATTGTCAGGGAAGCCGTGGAGAAAAAACCGGCAGTGCTTATCAACTACGGCAAGTTTTTCCAAACTATCATCGATTTCACGATAATTGCTTTTGCCATATTTATGGTGGTAAAAGCTATTAATTCGCTGAGAAAAAAAGAAGCGGCGGCGCCTCCGGCACCATCCAAGGAAGAAATATTGCTCACCGAAATAAGGGACCTGCTCAAGGAAAAAAAATAGTTTGCTCCAGCGATTCAGCACCCCGGTCCGGCGAGGTTCCGGAATCTTGCTCGCGAAGGGGCGTTCATCTGCCTTGCCATCAGAGCAAGAAGATTTTTTCCGAAAAACGCGGCAACCAGCCCTTGTTATTCACACGTTAAAGGGTACTCCGGTTCAAGCGATTTTCCAACCGGACACTGCCCATATCGGGTAGAGATGAGGTAAAAAAAGTCCTTGACGTCGGGGTATATTTATTTTATCTATAGTTCAACTAGATATGATATCGAAAAAGACCAAATACGCGCTCAAGGCGCTCTATCATCTGGCCGG
>NZ_VZRA01000006.1 GCF_008802355.1 Oryzomonas sagensis
GTAATCGACCGGGTCGAACCGGTGGAGAGCGCCGAAGCGATCGAATTCGCCAAGCGGCTGTCCCGCGAAGAAGGCATTCTTGTGGGCATCTCCAGCGGTGCCGCTGCTGCGGCGGCGGTGCGACTCGCCAAGCTGGACGAATTTGCCGGCAAGACCATTGTGGCCATCCTTCCCGACGCGGCAGAGCGCTACCTTTCCACGCCGCTGTTCGAGGGCATCTGATGGCCGCCCCGCCCCCTGAGCCATGGAGCCGGGACCTGGAGCAGGTCGTGCGTGAGGCGCTGAGCTCGATCCGTTTCGGCACGGTGACCCTGGTGGTGCAGGACGGCCGGGTGATCCAGGTGGACAAGAGCGAGAAGATCCGGCTCAACAAGGTCGGGTATGTGGACGGCGGCGGGATTTAACAAACCAACGTCCCCACTTCCGCAGACCAACAACAAAATATCGTATGCCGCGCTGACTAGACAACTGGAGGCCGGGGGAACCATTCCCTCGGCCTCGTTTCGTTTTCTACGGGAGATCGCACCATGACCATATCATCATGCACCAAAGACCGCGTTACCCATGGCCACCCCTGCTTCGGCGGGAACCGGCACAAAAACGGCCGCATCCACCTGGCCGTGGCGCCGCGCTGCAACATCAAGTGCGGCTACTGCGACCGCAAGCACGACTGCGCCAATGAATCGCGCCCCGGCGTCACCAGCCGCCTGTTCTCCCCCCGGGAAGCCCTGGAGCAGGTGCGCGGCACCATGGCCGACGGGCAACTCGGCAAGGTCATCAAGGTGATCGGCATCGCCGGGCCCGGCGACCCGCTGGCCAATGAGGAGACCTTTGAAACCTTCCGGCTGGTGAAGGCCGAGTTTCCCGAACTCATGTTCTGCATGAGCACCAACGGCCTGTTGCTCCCCGAACGGCTCAAGGACCTGGCAAAGATCAACCTGCACAGCCTTACGGTGACCATCAATGCCGTCGATTCGGCTGTCGGGGCTCAGATCTATCGCCACGTGATCTACCACGGCACCCACTACCGGGGCGAGGAGGGAGCCGCCATCCTGATCGAAAACCAGTTCGAAGGGGTGCGCCGGGCCGCCGAGCAGGGTCTGGTGGTCAAGGTCAACACGGTGCTGACCCCCGGCATCAACGACAGCCAGATACCGCTTATCGCCGACAGGGTCAGCGAGTGCGGGGCATTTGTCATGAACATCATGCCGATCATCCCCCAGGCGGAGTTGGCCCATGTCGCTCCGCCGTCGCCCGAGTACCTGGAAGCGGTGCGGGCGGGCAACGAACAGACCATCAGCCAGTTCAGGGGCTGCCAGCAGTGCCGTGCCGATGCGGTCGGCTTGATCGGCGGCGGCTGTCCACTATAAGGAGAAGAGAATCATGGCCATCAATACGAATGTGGCGGAAGCATCCATCCGGGAACGGCGCTTGAACGCCATCACCGGCTACAGCGGCTCGGTCAGGGACCTGGCCTGCCGCACCTCGGGCGGTTGTTGGAGGCTTATTGGTGGCTGGCAGCGTCAACACTGCGTCTGCACTGGAAAGCGATTTTCATTTCGCCAAACCGAGGATGCGTCGAAACGGCAAAAAGCCAACTGCATACTCAACGCAAAAGGCTGTGGGGACCAGGCACTGAGTATCCAAACGAAGATCGACCGATTGAAACAGGAGATAGAGAAGGGAACCAAGGTCTATACCCCCAAGGAATTGCAGAAATTGAAAAACAAGCTGGAGGATGCTAATGACGTACTCGACGAACTCCTGTTTCATCCGACAAACAACTAATGATCAGGTTTGAAGATTCGCGAATTCAGCACGACGGACGAATGTTCCTGACAACCTGATCCCCGGAAGCATCAACGGGTCTCTGAAGCAAGCAAGAGCAGTGCATCCTCCCCTGTTATGTCCCCGCGCAAGCGGGGACCTTTTTCACAAGCCAGGCAGAGCCGAAACCGAACGATCACATACGGAGTGGGCCGCGGATTAAATTGCGTACAGTCTCTTCATCGTTGTTGTAGCGCCCGTTCCATCCGCTGCAATGCTTCCTTCAGCAGGCCCCGCGCACATCCGAAGTTGAGCCGCACAAACCCCGGCGCGTCGAACTCGGCGCCATTGGACAAGCCAACTCCGGCCTCCTCGAAGAAGCGGCCCGGATCGCCGATGCCGGCGGCACGGGTGTCGATCCAGGCCAGGTAGGTGGCCTCCACGTGAAAGGTCGTCAGGCCGGGCATCCGCGCCACGGTTTCAGCCAGGAGATCGCGGTTGCCGCGAAGGTACGAGAGCAGGTCGTGCCGCCACGGTTCGCCGTGCCGGTAGGCCGCTTCGGCGGCGGTGTAGCCCAGCAGGTTGACGTGCGGCACGATGCGGCCGGCCGCCTTGATGAAGCTGCGGCGCAGGGCGGGATCGCCGATCACCGCAAAGGAACACCCCAGGCCGGGGATGTTGTAGGTCTTGCTGGGAGCCAGCAGCGTAATCGTCCGGCGGGCCGTCTCCGGCGACAGGGTGGCTATCGGCAGATGACGCGCTCCCTCGTCCAGGATCAGGCCGGCGTGGATGTCGTCCGAGCCGATCACCAGGTCGTGGCGCTCGGCCACGGCGGCGAACTGTTGCAGTTCCTCACGGGTCCAGGCCCGTCCCACCGGGTTGTGCGGACTGCACAGCAGGAGCAGCCTGGTGCGGGGCGTGATGGCCCGCTCCAGCGCTTCCATATCGGCCACCCAGCGGCCGTTGTGCAGTTGCAGCGGCACCTTGACCGTGGTGCGCTGCGACAGGGTCGGGACCGACATGAAGGGGGGATACACCGGGGTGAAGGTTATCACCTCGTCGCCAACCTCCCCCACGGCCCTGCTGAGCACGTTCAGGCCGCACACCAGGCCGGGGAGCCAGACCAGCCATTCGGGCTGGGCCTGCCAGCCGAAATCCCGTTCCAGGTGATCCAGCACCGCCTCCACCAGCCCCTGCGGCGGGTGGGTGTAGCCGAACACCCCATGCTCGATCCGCTCGTGCAGCGCCCCAATCACCGCCGGGGGAGAGCGGAAGTCCATGTCCGCCACCCAGAGCGGGATGACGTCCCGCCCCTGGTACTTGTCCCATTTTTCACTATCGGTGGCGCTGCGGTCGACGGGGGTATCGAAATCGAAAGATTGAGTGTTCATCGGGTCAAATGCTCCTTTTCGGTATGGTTCAATGGCAGGGGGCACTCCGCAGGCCCCGGCCCACTCCAGCTCCGTGTAGTGGACCATCCGGGATGACGACTACGGACGAACCGCACGGCCGACGGGCCTGAAGCTGCAACATGGTAGCGCACATCCATCAATTGTGGAAACACAAACCGCCCCACCTCGCAAAAGAGGATAGAGCGGTTTGCAAATGCCGCGGCAAAACTGCATGGTTCACCGGTACCGGCGCGGCCCTTCCTGTCAGGCCGCTTCCCGGGTCTGCCTGATGTAGGCGTAGGGGTCCTGCTCGTACCAGGCTTCCTTGTAAGGCAGCCTGGTCGTTTCGCCAAGGGTAGTGTACCAAGAAGATGATGATATGGGCCAGGATCACCGGATTGGCCTGGGCAAACAGCTCCATCAGCGGCTCCGTGGCCGTTTGAATGCGGGGAAACCACCCGCCCAGGAGAAGCCCCAGGGGCGGGCCAATACCTCAAAGGCTCAGGCTTTATTGCCTAAGTCCTTATTGTTTCCTACATCCTCTGGTGGATACTCTAGTTATCTTGCGAGGTAAAGGAAACGATCATAAAAACGATTTATCTCAAAACAAACCGATATCGGGAAGTACGTCTGTCTTGCACAGATAGCTTATCCTGATGGCGATCAGCGTTGTCAGACGATAAGTTTTGTGGTTGCCGTCTAAGGTTGAGCCGGTATTATTTCTGTTCAAATAATTTAATTCAGTTTTTCTTGACCCTGCCATCCGACTGGTGGCAATATCCGTATTAAAAGCGTTCGAATCAAAAATTCGGCAACACTGACAATTCATATCGAGGAGTTCCGGGCGCGCATCGCTCTTCAAACGAGCCCGCGGCAGGTTCCCGCAGGCTCTCTTTCACAAGGATATATAGGCATGCTCACACGAAGACAGTTTATTGCAGCTGGCGCCGGATTGTTGTTGGTGCCGCACAGTTCTCTGGCGAAAGCGCTCTTGAAGCACAACGTATCCACGGGGATCAGCGACCTCGTCGAGAACGGCGACATCCCAAAGGACATCGCCGTTGGTCCGAACATAACCGCCGAGCAGTTCATTGCCGCCCAACGCGACGAAAAAGCCCTCGAAAGCCTGGTGGGCGGCCTGGTTGAGCGCAAGATAAAGGGGCAGCCTTTGTTCAACGAGGGCAAGATCATTCTCTATAACACACACTTCAAGGAACGGTACCTCTTCAAGTTCAGGAACGGCTACGGGGAGTATGATCCCAAAATCCTCGGCTCGCTCAACTATTTCATGCGCTGCAATTACGACAACAAATACACCGACATGGACATTGCCACCATAGAGATGATCAACTACGTTGCACAGCTCCTCGGGGTCAAGGAAATCTACATCAACTCAGCCTACCGGACGCCGGAATACAACGCCATACTCGCCAGGAAGAGCGAGAACGTGGCGCGCAACTCGTTCCACATGCAGGGCAAGGCGGTGGACTACTCCATACCTGGCGTGCCGATCAGCAAGGTGTGCCAGTATGCCCAACTGGCGCGCAACTATTTCGGCTACGGTGGCGTCGGCTATTATCCGCGGCAGAACTTCGTGCATAACGACAGTGGACCGCTTCGCAACTGGGCAAAGAAGTAGCCGTTACACTCCATCAAATGACTATCTGATATTTAATGATGTTCCCCACGACTCATCTCCCGTGACACGCCACTATAGCGTAAAGGCCTGCACGGTTATTGCCGATACCTGTATCATTACAGCAGCCCCATAGCCCACGAATTCACACGTTAAAATCGACGGGAGGGTTAACCCTTGATTTTTCAGAACGGAACAAAGGAGACCGTCTTGGCCAACCACACCGAGTTCCCGGTGGGAGAATTGCTTCTCCGCACCTATGCAAAGCCGAGCGATACGAACGCGAATGGAGATATCTTCGGGGGATGGATCATGTCGCAGATGGACATCGCCGGCGGCATGTTGGCAATAGAGATCACCGGCGGCCGCGCCGTGACCATTGCTGTGGACGCGATGAAATTCATCAAACCGGTAAAGACCGGCGACATTGTCTGTTGCTTCGGCAAAGTTACGAGGGTCGGAAACACCTCCATCACCATCAGGTTGGAGGTTTGGGTTAAGCCGAGCCTGCGGGAAGCGCCGATCGACAAGGAAAACGCCTTGTACTTGGTCACGGAAGCGTCATACACCTATGTGGCCGTTGACCAGGAAGGGCGCAAACGGCAGTTCCCGAAACCGGCTCTTCGCCAACATGAGCAATAGAGTCCCCCTCACGGCACCACCTTCGGCATGCCGTAAGGGCCGAAGTACCATAGGGCGGCTGTTTTTCCCGTGGGGATTGCGCTATTGAGCGATGCAATATCGTAATTACCTTTCAAAATTATAATTTCAATCCGATAAACCAATTTGACCTTAACCAGCTAACTCTTTAGGATGCTCCTCCGCTAGGTAAAACAGAATGAGTTCGATCCAGAGTGAAACCAAGGCGTTGCGGCCGCAACTGGCGGCACTGCTTGCGGATGAAATCAGCGGCTGCACCGGGTGCGGCGTCTGCGTCGGGGAGTGCGGCTTCCTGAAGCTCTACGGTTCCCCACGCGATATCGCCCGTTCCTACGACCCGGATGACCCGAAAAAAAATGTCGTCTGCTTCGAGTGCAGCCTCTGCGGACTCTGCTCGGCCGTCTGCCCCAGCGGCGTCAAGCCCCAGGCCCTCTTTCTGGAGATGCGGCGCGAGGCGGTCGATCGGGGCTTTGGCTCGTTCCGCGAGCACAAGGGGCTGCTCGGGTACGAGCGGACCGGCACGTCCCGCCGCTTCACGTGGTACGGCCTGCCTGAAGGGTGCACCACGATCTTTTTCCCCGGCTGCGCCTTGCCGGGCACCCGCCCCGGCGTGACCGTAGCGGTTTATGAACGGCTGAAAGAGGCGTTTCCCGCCCTCGGCCTGGTGCTGGACTGCTGCACCAAACCGTCCCACGACCTGGGGAGGGAACCGTATTTTTCCCAAATGTTCGGCGAGATGGTGGCCTGGCTGGAATCCCACGGGATACAACGGGTCCTGGTGGCCTGCCCCAACTGCTACAAGGTCTTTACCGAATATGCCCCGCACCTTCAGACAGAGACGGTCTACGAACGGCTTGCCGGGATCATGCCGGAGACAACGGCGGAGGCGTCAGCTTCTCCGGTGACCATCCACGACCCCTGCGTAATCAGGTTCGCCTCCGCGCCGCAGGAAGCGGCGCGAAGGTTGGTTTCCCGATCCGGCCGTGTGATCGCAGAGATGCCGCACGCGCGGACAAAAACGCTCTGCTGCGGTGAAGGGGGGACCGTGGGGGCCCTGGCCCCCGACCTGGCCGATGCCTGGGGAGAACTCCGGTCGGGTGAAGCCGCGGGCCGCCAGGTGGTCACCTACTGTGCCGGCTGCGCCAATCACCTCGGGAAACGGCTTACGGTCAGCCATGTCCTCGACCTGGTCTTCGACGCGCCGAAACCGTCAGCGGGGCCGATCACCTATGTCAATCGCCTGCGGCTCAAATCCCGGTTCAAGAAAATCGTGCCCGCCGCCACAACCAGGGAGAGAAGCGTTCCCGGCAGCGGTTCCGGGATGCTCCGGCCGCTGCTCTTTCTGGGCGTCATGATTGCCGCCATAGTTCTGGTGCGGGCAAGCGGAGTCGGCCAGTACCTGGAACCGGAACGGCTGCGTGCCCTGTTTAGCGGCTTCGGCATCGTGGCGCCGCTGGTGTACATCGCCATCTATACGGTCGCTCCCGCGTTGATGCTGCCCGGCCTCCCCATCAGCATGGCCGGGGCAACCGTCTTCGGGCCGGTCTGGGGGGTGGTCTACACGATCATCGGGGCCACCCTGGGGGCCTGCGTGGCGTTCCTGATCGCCCGCTACGCCGCCCGGGACTGGGTAGAACGGCAGCTGGTCGGTTCGCGGTGGAACAGACTCGACAGCGAAACCGCCCAGAACGGCTGGAAGGCGGTGGCCTTTACCCGGTTGATCCCCCTGTTCCCCTTCAACCTGCTCAATTTTGCCTTCGGCCTGACGAAGATACCGTTTCCCCAGTATGCCGTGGCAACCTTTATCTTCATGCTGCCCGGCACTATCGCCTTTATCACGTTTTCGAGCTCGTTGCTGGGATTGCTCAAGGGTAAGGTCTCCCGCGAATTTTTTATCGGGATCGGTCTCATCGTCGCGGTATCCCTGATTCCCCGGCTGGTAAAACGGCACAGGAGAATCTGACCGAAGAAAAGATTGCGGTTGACGGCAAAGACGTCATCAAGCCCTCTACTCCGCATTTCGTCTACCATGGCACGGCCGAGACGATCAACTTTGCATCGGGCTGTATTGTCTGCCCACCCGGGTGCAATGGGGGGATCATCGCCGACAATTCGCTTCCCCTGAAGGAGACCAAGAATTATTACCGCTTTGACTGGAACAAGAGGCCGGCGCCCGGAACAAAGGCCGAAATCGTAATCAAGTCGATTTACGGTACGAAGTAATACAAGAAACGAGAGAAGTTTACCGACCGATTCAGCACACATGCGGCACAAACGGGAAGAGGAGCCGCACGACAGCGGTTCCTCTTCCCGTTTGCTCCATCCTCCCAGTCAAATTTTCTCTTTTTTGTACATCAATTACAAAATCGCTTCACATCAATTTAACCTGAGGTATACTTTATGCCTGCGCTGAACATTATCCTCCTATCTCCAGAGGTGGGGGGGCGCAGTCCATTACGTGAGCTCATTGTACAGAGATTCCACAACCCGGGAGTGTACATGAAGAGGCGTTTCCTGATCGCACCCTGTCCGGCGAAATCCTGTTCATCGTTCCCGAGCATCTTGTTCGGCATCATTCCCCTGGCGGCCTTTTTCCTCCTTCTCCTCCACCCTGCCCTGCTTCTGGCCGGCACTACCGTGCTGACGCCGGTCACCCTGCAATTGAAGTGGAAACACCAGTTCCAATTCGCCGGATATTACGCCGCCGTGGAAAAGGGCTACTACCGCGATGCCGGGCTTGTGGTAACGCTCCGTGAGGCGACCCAGGGGAGCGACCCCGCTGAGGCGGTCCTGAACGGGGAGGCCCAGTTCGGGGTGGGAGGCAGCTCTCTGGTCCTGCTGCGGGCTGAGGGGAAACCGGTCGTCGCCCTTGCCGCCATCCTGCAGCATTCGCCCCTAGGCATCCTCTCCCTCAACGCAAACAACATCAGAAACGTCCATGATCTGGCGGGCAGACGGGTCATGCTTGAACCGATGTCGGCCGAGGTCATGGCGCTCTTCAGGGCGGAGGGGGTACCCGACAACGCGATCAAGGTCGTTCCCCACGAATTTTCCCTTGAAAAGCTCCTGAACGGCGAGGTTGACGCCGCCTCTGTCTACAGTACGACCGAACCCTATCAGCTCGAAAAACGAAGAATCGCCTATTCCATCATCTATCCCGAGCGGAGCGGGATCGATTTTTACGGCGATACGCTCTTCACGCGCCGGGAGGTGGTACAAAAGCAGCCCGAAATGGTGCGGCAATTTCGCGATGCAAGCCTCCGCGGCTGGAAATACGCCCTTGAGCATCAGGACGAAATGATCGACCTCATCCTGAAACGCTACAATACCCACCGCCTCACCCGGGGGCAGCTTGCCTACGAAGCTGGAGAGCTGCAAAAGCTGATCAGGCCTGACCTGATGGAAGTCGGCTACATGAACCCCGGCCGGTGGCAGCACATCGCCGACACCTATTCCCAGTTGGGACTGATCCCGGCAGCGAAACCGTTTCCCCTGGAAAGCTTCCTCCATGCCGGCGAACAGCCACGGCTCCCGGACTGGCTCTACGGGACCCTGGGCGCGGCCATGGCGATCATCATCGCCGTCTCTGTGGTCGCTATTCGCTTTCACTACCTTAACGCGGCGCTCAACGATCAGATGCAGTTACGCGACAAGGCCGAGGCAAAGCTGCGGAAACTGTCGGCGGCCATTATTCAAAGTCCGGTTTCGATCGTCATCACCGACACGGCCGGCGCAATCGAATACGTCAACCCCAAGTTCTGCGAGCTTACCGGCTATACGGCGGAGGAGGTCGCCGGCCAGAATCCCCGCATCCTGCGCGGGAGCATCCTGCCCCCCGAATTCTACAGCGATCTCTGGCGGACCATCCTCGCCGGAGGACTCTGGCATGGGGAGTTTCTGAACAAGAAGAAGAATGGGGAGTTGTTCTGGGAGCATGCCACCATCGCCCCCATCTGGGACGCACAGGGTGAGCTCACCAACTTCATCGCCATCAAGGAGGATATCACCGAGCGCAAGACGCTGCAGGAAAAGCTCGATCACATGGCCCATCACGACGAGTTGACCGGCCTGCCCAACCGGGCGCTCTTCTTTGACAGGATCGGGCGGGCGCTGGCCCATGCCAAAAGGAGTCAGACGGGATTCGCCCTGCTGTTCGTGGACCTGGATGGTTTCAAGACGATTAACGATACCTACGGGCATGACAGCGGCGATGCGCTGTTGCGGGAGACGGCCCGGCGTCTGGCGGGATGCGTCAGGGACTCGGATACGGTCGCGCGTATGGGGGGAGACGAATTTGCGGTCATGCTGCTGGATGTTGCCGATCTCGGGCATATCACCCAGGTGGCGGAGAAGATGCTGACGCTTCTTTCGCTGCCGTTCATGTTCAAAGGGCTCGAGTGCCATGTGGGGGCGAGCATCGGCATCAGCATCTTCCCCCAGGATGGCGACGCCGTGGACACCCTCATGAACACGGCCGACATGGCCATGTATCGCGTCAAGCAAGGCGCCAAGAACAACTACGCCTTTGCCTCATAAGGCGACGTGGTAGTAGGCCTCCAGCAGGCTGTTGAAAAGACCTGGTTGTTCAAAAATAGTCAGATCGTCGCACCCGCTAGACAAGCCCCGCGGAGGCGTAGCAGCGCTACGCCGCACAATTTCACTCGTGAAATTGGACCGCGAAGGCGCCCGAAGGGTGAGGCCGCAGGCCGAAGTCACAAGGAGGCTTTCGAGGACGCGGCGAGATGGCTGTTTTTCAACAACCTGTCAGGCCTCCAGAGCCCCGATCAGGCTCTTCACATCTTCAACGCCGTTTTCCGCCAGCCACTTTTCCATGCCTTCAGCGATTTCCTGAGCAGCCCCCGGATTGATGAAACTGGCGGTCCCGACCTGCACCGCCGTCGCGCCGGCCAGGATGAACTCCAGGGCGTCGCGGGCGTTCATGATGCCGCCGATGCCGATGATCGGCAAGTTGACCGCCCGGGCCACCTGCCAGACCATGCGCAACGCCACCGGCTTGACCGCCGGGCCCGAGAGGCCGCCGGTGATGTTGGCCAGCACGGGCCGACGGCGCTCCAGGTCGATGGCCATGCCGGTCAGGGTGTTGATCAGCGACAGGGCGTCGGCCCCCGCATCGGCGCAAGCCTTGGCCATGGAGACGATATCCGTGACATTGGGCGAGAGCTTGACGATCAACGGCTTGATGGTGGCCTCGCGGCAGGCCGTGACCACCTGGAAGGCGCACTGGGGATCGGTACCGAAAACGATGCCCCCCTGCTTGACATTGGGGCAGGAAATATTCACCTCCAACCCGGCGATCTCGGGGATGGCGTCCAAACGGCGGGCCAGTTCGGCGTACTCGTCGATGGTGTTGCCGAAGAAATTGGCAATGGCCGGGGTGGCGACCGAACGGAGGAAGGGGACCTTTTTCTCGATAAAGGCGTCGATGCCCACGTTCTGGAGGCCGATGGCATTCAGCATGCCGCCCGGCGTCTCCACGATGCGCGGCGTGGGATTGCCGGCCCGGGGCCTTAAGGACAGCCCCTTGGTCACGAAGGCGCCGATGGTTGCCAGGTCCACGTATTCCGCAAATTCCTCGCCATAGCCGAAGGTGCCCGAAGCGGTCATCACCGGGTTGCGCAGTTCCAGCCCCGCAATGGATACAGACAGGTCAGGTTTCATGGTTTCAGGCCTCCCACTTCAGTTCGGCAGCGTCGAAGACCGGTCCATCGGCGCAGACGCAGCGATAATCAGGGGTTTCATTGGAGTGGTGGTGCCCCGGAGTGACACACCCCAGGCAGGCCCCCATGCCGCAGGCCATATACCCCTCAAGGGAGACCTGACAGGGGATGTTCCTTTGGGCGGCGATGCCGGCCACGGCGTTCAGCATGCCATGGGGACCGCAGGCGAAGATGCGCGGCGTGCCGTCGCAGGCAGCCAGCCGCCTGATCAGGGCCTCGGTCACCAGGCCACATTCCCCCAACGACCCATCCTCGGTGGCCACATAGCACTCCACCCCCAGGCGTTCGAATTCGGTGATGCAGAGGACGTCGTCCCGCGTCCTGCCGCCGACGAAGAGCCGCACCGGCGACTGCTTCACCAACTCCTTGGCCAACAGGTAGAGCGGCGCCAGTCCGACCCCCCCGCCCACGATGATTTTTTCCTCCCCGGGAGCGCCGAGCTGGAACCCCTTCCCCAAAGGTCCCAAGACATCCAGCAGGTCGGTATCATGCAGCGCCGAAAGCATGCCGGTCCCCTTCCCCACCACCCGGTAGAGCATCTCCAGGTAGGGCTGGGATGCGGCGCCGGTCTGGGCCGGGGTGTGGACCCCCACGTCGAAGATGCCGAAAGGGCGCCGCAGGAGCGGATCGATGGCATCATTCACCCGTACCATCACGAACTGCCCCGGTTGGGCCGCGGGGAACTCGGAGGGAGCGGTCATACGCATGCGCCAGTAGCCGGGCGAGACCTCCACGTTGGATATGATCATGGACTTGAACTGCATTTATAGTCTCCTTAGCAGGTTGTTGAAACACCCAGGTTGTTCAAAAATAGTCAGATCGTCGCACCCGCTCGACAAGCCCTGCGGAGGCCCTCACCCGGCCTTTGGCCACCCTCTCCCAGAGGGAGAGGGTAACGGTATCCCTTCTCCCTTGGGGAGAAGGATAGGATGAGGGGCGCTACGCCGCACAAAAGGGCTTTCGAGGATGAAGGCCCGATGGCTGTTTTTCAACAACCTGTTGAGAGTGATTTTTCCATCAACAGCGCGTCCTCCACGCCTTCGTAATACTTCGTCCGCACCCCGGTCCGGGAGAAACCGGACCTCTCGTAGAGGGCGATGGCTGCCCGATTGGAGGCGCGGACTTCCAACCTCATGATCCCGGCCTGTTTCCCCTGGGCGATGGCAACGGCATGCTCCAGCAGCGCCCGGGCGATACCCCGTCCCCGCAGGTGCGGCGCCACGACGATGTCCAGGATCTCGGCCTCTTCGAAAAGCGACATCAGGCAGACATAACCGCCCACCGCGCCTTCGATGACGGCGACGAACGGAAACGAATAGGGTGACGCAAGTTCGTGCAGGAAATGCTCATGGCGCCAGGGATGGGAAAAGGAGGCCTGCTCGATGGCCAGCACGCTCTCCAGATCGGCCTTGGTCATGGGACGGATGTCAACGGTTCCCGGTGCAGACATGGAAAAATATGATAGGCAAACAACCGGGTAAAGTAAACGATTTTGTACGGCCAGGGGCGGCATCGCCGCCCCATGAATCGCCCAGGACCACGCAGGGTGCATATTTCGGCAAAAAGCGCCGTCTGAACGGCAAAACCGGCGTATAATACTATCCAGAGGCAGAGCACAAGCCGGTTGCGGGAGGCATCGCCGCCGTTTGCCGGCAGAGGAGGTGTGCCATGAAAGGACGTGAGATACTGGCAACCGTCAGGGAGCGGGCAACAACGGATCACTGCTTCGTCAAGTGGTGGCGCAAGGAAGAGGATTTTCTCGATTACGAACTGCTTGACCGGTTCCTGGAACATGCCACGGAAAGTGAAGAGATCGGCGGCCTGCAACTATTGACCATGAACGAGATGCGGGATGAAGTCAAACGGGTCGGCGGGACACGGGTGAAGTTCATCCATGAGGCGTCCGGGGACAAAATCGAATGGGTGCATCGGGCCAAGGAAGGTGTGCGTACCCACATCTGCGCCTATACGCCCGAGGCGTTGATGACGATCTTCGACGTGGAGACCCACGGCAATGCGGTCGATTCCTGAAATACACCCGGACCTGAAGGCTGCCGGCCGATGATCGGCAGCCTTTTTTATGCCGATGCCCGGCGCGGGACAGCGCCCAGGAGCATCGACGTCATGCGGCAACCACTGAGGAGAATCCTCCATGACAACCAGCGGCATACCCGACCTGATCATCCTCGGCTCCGGTTCCACCGCCTTTGCGGGGGCATTGCGCGCCACCTCCCACGGCGCACGGGTGCTCATGTTCGAAAAGAGCGTTCTGGGAGGCACCTGCATCAACTGGGGTTGTATCCCCAGCAAGACCCTCATCCACGCGGCCCTGTTCAATCACGAGGCCCATCTGGGGATGAGGCTCGGGCTCGGACTTGAGGATGGCAGGCAGGGCGTCGCTTGCGAGGCGCTCTTCGCCCACCGGGAAAAGGTCGTGCGCACGCTCCGCCAGGAACGCTACCTGGACGTGCTCAAAAACATGTCCGGTCTGGAACTCGTCAAGGGGACCGCACGCTTCATCGACCCGCACACCATCGAAGCCAACGACAAACGGTATCGCTCTCCCCGTTTTCTTGTCGCGGTGGGTGGCAAGCCGCGCATCCCCCCTATTCCGGGGATCGAAGGGTGCAACTATCTGACGAGCCGGAGCGCCCTGCTGATGAAGGAGCTTCCCCCATCCCTGGTCATCGTGGGGGGCGGCGTCATTGCCGTCGAACTGGGGCAGATGTACCATCGCCTGGGCTGCCGCGTGACGATCCTCGAACACGGACCGCATCTCTTGCCGACCGTGGAGCGGGAAGCGGCCGAAGCGCTCCGCGCGGTGCTGGTTGGGGAAGGCATCAAGGTGGTGACGAATGTGACCATCTGTTCGGCCGATCGTGCGGGGGATGTGAATGTACTCTCCGCCGATGTGTGCGGCAGGCGCCACGAATACACCGCCCAACGACTGCTCCTGGCGGTGGGGACCGGCCCGGCCACGGAAGGGCTCGGCCTGGAACAGGCGAACGTGGGGACGGACCCGAAGGGCTTTATTGTCACCGATGGGCGCATGCGCACCTCAACCGGCGGCATCTGGGCGGCCGGTGACGTGACCGGCAGGATGCTGATCGCCACGGTGGGAGCCCGTCAGGCCATCGTGGCGGTCGACGACATGTTCAACGAGGGGTGCGGCTGCACCATGGATTACCTGTCGGCCCCCATGGCGATCTTCACGGACCCGGAGATCGGCATGGTGGGCCATACCGAGGAAAGCGCCCGGCAAGCCGGTTTTGAGGTGGCGGTCAACGTCATGCCGGTCAGCGCCATTCCCAAGGCCCACGTCACCGGCCACACCGCCGGGATGATCAAGATGATCGCCGACCGGCCGACCGGGCGGCTCCTGGGGGTGCATCTGGCCTGCCACCGGGGGGCGGACCTGATCAACGAGGCGGCCCTGGCCCTGCACCTGAAGGCAACCGTGGCGGATCTGGCCACCACCATGCACGTCTACCCCTCCATCGGCGAAGGGCTGAAGCTTTGCGCCCAGGGGTTCGACAGGGATATCAGCAGGCTCTCCTGCTGCGCCGAATAAGCATATAAACCGAGAAAAAGCAGTTCACCACAAAGACACAAAGGACACAAAGTTACACAAATAGTGATTTCAGTTAGTTATATGATGGCTGGACTCACCTTCTGGGTAACCCCCTTTTTGCCGCTAACTCTTTGAATCTTTTGTGCTCTTTGTGCCTTTGTGGTGAATGACTGCCCTCTTTAGGATAAATCAGATCCCGCCCATGCAGAGGTACTTGATCTCCAAAAAGTCATCGACGCCGTACCGGGACCCCTCCCGGCCGACCCCCGATTCCTTTACCCCGCCGAAGGGGACAACTGCGGACGAGATGAGGCCGGTATTGATGCCGACAATCCCGTATTCCAGGGCCTCGGCCACCCGCCAGACCCGGCCGATATCCCGGCTGTAGAAGTAGGAGGCAAGCCCGAATTCGGTGTCGTTGGCCATGGCAACCGCTTCCTCGTCGGTGGTAAAACGGAACAGGGGCGCCAGCGGGCCGAAGGTCTCTTCCCGGGCCACCGCCATGGCAGGGGTGACATCGGCCAGGATGGTGGGCTGGAAGAAGCTGCCGCCCAGTTCGTGCCGCTTTCCGCCGGCGACGATGCGCGCCCCCTTGGCAAGGGCGTCGGCGATGTGTTCCTCCACCTTCTCCACGGCCTTCATGTCGATCAGCGGCCCCTGCTGGGTGTCCCCCTTGAGCCCGTCGCCCACTTTCAGCCTGCCCACGGCGGCGGACAATTTTTCGGCAAAGGCGTCGTAGATGCCGGCCTGCACCAGGAAGCGATTGGTGCAGACGCAGGTCTGGCCGCTGTTGCGATACTTGGAGGCGATAGCCCCTTCCACCGCGGCATCCAGGTCGGCATCGTCGAACACGATGAAGGGTGCGTTGCCCCCCAACTCCATGGCCACCTTCTTGACCGTCCCGGCGCACTGCTGCATGAGCAGTTTGCCGATTTCCGTCGAGCCGGTGAAGGTCAGCTTGCGGACGATGGGGTTGGCGGTCATCTCGCCGCCGATGGCGCCGGAGACCCCGGTGACCACGTTGAACACCCCGGCCGGGATGCCGGCCCGCTCGGCCAGCACGGCCAGGGCCAGGGCAGAATAGGGGGTCTGACTGGCCGGTTTGAGGACCATGGTGCAGCCGACGGCCAGGGCCGGTCCGGCCTTGCGGGTGATCATGGCGGCGGGGAAGTTCCAGGGGGTGATGGCGGCGCAGACGCCGATCGGTTCCTTGATGACGACGATCCGCTTGTCGTTCTGCACGGTGGGGATGGTGTCGCCGTAGACCCGCTTTCCCTCCTCGGCGAACCATTCGATGAACGAGGCGGCATAGGCGATCTCGCCCCGGGATTCGGCCAGCGGCTTGCCCTGTTCGGCGGTCATGAGGATCGCCAGGTCCTCCTGATTTTCCAACAGCAACTCGTACCAGCGGCGCAGGAGCCGGGAACGATCCGCAGCGGTCCTGGCCCGCCAAGCCGGATAGGCCGCGTTGGCCGCCGCGATGGCGGTGCGGGTCTCGCTTGCGCCCATCCGGGGAACCGTGCCGATGATTTCATCGGTGGCCGGGTTGTTGACCGAAATGGTGCCGCCGTCCGCGGCATGAAGCCACTGGCCGTCGATATAGCATTGCTGGCGAAAAAGGGTCGGGTCTTGTAAGGTGAGCATGATGTCAATCCTCCGTCGGGATAGTCAGGGGCACGCCGGCACTGCCGGTGGCTGCTATTTTACCCCAAAGCCTTGTGAAGTAAAGTGTTGTGTATACCATTGAAAAAGAGCACATGCGTGGTGCATCATTCCAGAATCCGTGGCGCCTGAACGGCGGAGCGAGCGCCAAGCCGCCTGTGTCATGCGTACTCCGTCACGGAGAAACCACGTCTGGCACCGTTGAGACAGAGGCATGCCAAGCGAGAAAAGCCGTGAAGGCGTCGCGGATTCTGGCCTCTCTGATTTTGATAATTCCCCTTGACACATTAGACCGACCGGTCTATTTTTATGCCCATGAAAAAGAAAGACACACGAGGCGAGATCATCCGCATCGGCACCGAGATGATCGCCCGCCAAGGATACAACGCCACCGGCATCGACGCCGTTTTGAAAGAGGCCGGCGTCCCCAAGGGGTCGTTCTACCACTACTTCAGGAGCAAGGAAGAGTTCGGCCTGGCGGTGATCGATCACTTCGCCGAACGCTTCGAGCAACGCATGGAGGAGTTCCTCGGCAACGAGAACCTTGCGCCGCTCGCCCGCATCCGCGATTTTTTTGAGAGCGGTCTGACGCGCGTGACCCAGAACCAGTGCACCAAGGGGTGCCTGATCGGCAACCTGGGGCAGGAACTGGCCGATCTGAACGAGCGCTTCCGCGCCCGGCTGGACGAGATCTTCGGCATGTGGCGGGAGCGCTTCGCCGCCTGTCTGCGCGAGGCCCAGAGCCGTGGGGAGCTTTCCGATGCGGTCGATCCGGCGGTAACGGCCGGTTTCATCCTTTCCGGCTGGGAAGGTGCGATCCTGCGGGCCAAGGTGATGAAATCGCCCCAGCCGATGCGGGACTTCGTCGATCTCCTCTTCAGCGCCATCCTGGGGCAGAAGTAAGCCCTTTATTTATTCAAAATATAGTTGACCGGTCTATTATCGTCAGATTGGCGAACCAATCAAGGAGGAACCGATGAAACAATCCATTGGAGCAAAGACACTGGCCACCCCAACCCCGGTGTGGCTGGTCGGCACCTATGACGAGGCGGGGGCGGCAAACGTCATGACCGCCGCCTGGGGCGGCATCTGCTGTTCCCAGCCCCCCTGCCTGGCGGTCTCCCTGCGCAAGGCGACCTACAGCCATGCCGCCATCGTGGCGCGCAAGGCGTTCACCGTCAGCATCCCCTCCCAGGCCCAGGTGGCGCAGGCCGATTATGTGGGGACCGTATCGGGCCGCGACGGGGACAAGTTCGCCGCCTGCGGCTGGACGGCGGTGAAAAGCGACCTGGTGGACGCCCCCTACGTGGACGAGGTGCCGCTGGTGGTGGAGTGCCGCCTGCTGCATATCCACGAACTGGGCCTGCACACCCAGTTCGTGGGGGAGATCGTGGACGTCAAGGCGGACGAGGCACTTATCGGTGCCAAGGGATACCCGGACATCACCAAAGTCAGGCCCATGATCTGGGACACGGCCCACATGGGATACTACGGCCTGGGGGAATTCCTGGGCAAGGCGTGGGAGATCGGCAAGGCCATCACAACGGAGGGAATGAAATGAAAATCGTTTGTCTGCTGGGAAGCCCCCGCACCAAGGGGAGCAGTGCCACCATCGCCAACCATCTTCTGAAAACCGCCGGGGATCTGGGGGCGGAAACGCGGTCCTTTGAATTGAACCGTCTTGCCTACCGCGGCTGCCAGGCGTGCTATGCCTGCAAGACCAAACTCGACCGATGCGCGCTCAAAGACGACCTGAGCGAGGTATTGGCCGCAGTGAGCGAGGCGGACGCGGTGGTGCTGGCCTCGCCGGTCTATTACGGCGACATCACCAGCCAACTCAAGGGCTTCATCGACCGCAGCTACTCCTACCTGGTCCCCGACTATATCACCAACCCGCAGCCGAGCCGCCTGGCGCCCAAAAAGCTGGTCTTCGTCCAGACCCAGGGGCAGCCGGAAGAGGCGGCATTTTCCGATATCTTCCCGCGCTACGAAGGGTTCCTGAAATGGATGGGGTTCGGCGAGACCACGCTGATCCGCGCCTGCGGCATCGGCCCCGGTAGAACCGACGTCGTGCCGGGGCACATCCTGCAACAGGCCGAGGAAGCGGCGCGCGCCTTGATGGCATAACTACGGCAGGAAAGGAGACGGGGATGGAAGAGCGCATCCGCGCCATGATCTGCCGCTTTGTCGGGGAAAGCCCGACCGGGCGTTTTCCCGAGAGCGATGAGCCGTATTTCGATGAACCGCTGGTCGGCTATGCCGCGGCCGACGATCCACTCTTCGATGACTACAAACGGATCATCGGAGCGTTTCACCGTACGCCGCACGAGGTGATGGAGCTCGGTTTCGGCACCGGCGTGCGGGCGGCCACGGTCATTTCCTGGATTCTGCCCATCACCCAGCCGACGCGGGACAGCAACCGCCGGGAAGAGGTCCATCCTTCTCCGGCCTGGGCCCGAACCCGGAACTTCGGCGAGCAGTTCAACGCCGCCCTGCGCCGCCATGTGACGGAGTGGCTGGCCGAACAGGGACACCGCGCCGTGGCGCCCCAGCTGGAAGCGACCTGGCGCGAATACCCCGAAACCCCGGTCGGGAGAGCCTCCACCTGGTCGGAGCGCCACGCCGCCTATGCCGCCGGTCTGGGCACCTTCAGCCTGAACGACGCCCTGATCACCCCCCGCGGGATCGCCCATCGCTGCGGCAGCGTGATTACCGACCTGCCGTTGATGCCGAGCCCGCGCCCCTACCCCGGCCCCTATCACAACTGCCTCTATTACCGGGAGAAGAGTTGCGGCGCCTGCATCGGACGTTGCCCGGCCGGGGCTATTTCGTACCAGGGACACGATAAGGACGCCTGCGGCCGTTACGTCTACGGCACGGCGGTGGCGGCGGTCGCGGAGAAATACGGCGTAACCCAGACCGGGTGCGGCCTCTGCCAGACCAGGGTCCCGTGCGAGGGGCAAATCCCGGCCGGAACGATCAACACGTGAGTTCACGGGCCACGAACGTCCGCCGCGAGCATTCTGCAATTCCAACAGCAGGTTTCACTTCAAGGAGGGAAAATGAGTCTGGTAACGATTGATCACAGCACCTGCCGACGTGACGGCATGTGCAGCGAAGTATGCCCGCCGGCGCTTTTCGAGGTGGATGGGGAGGGATTTCCCGTTTTCCGCGCCGGCGGCGAGCAGGACTGCATCACCTGCGGTCACTGCGTCGCCGTCTGCCCCCAGGGGGCGGTTCACCACGAAAGAATTCCCCTGGAGGAGTCGCTCCCCATCGATCCCGCCCTGACGGTTTCCGTCCCGGCCCTGGACCAGCTCGTGAGGAGCCGCCGCTCGGTCAGGGAGTTCCGGGATGAGCCGGTGCCCCAGGCCCTGGTCAGGGAGGTCATCGAAGTGGCCCGCTGGGCCCCCTCGGCCGTGAACCGCCAGCCGGTGCACTGGCTGGTGATCCAGACCCCGGACGAGGTGAAGCGCCTGGCCGGGCTGGTGATCGATTACCTGCGCCAGAGCAACAGGCTGGAACCGCGCTACACCCGGTATATCGATCTGTGGGAACAGGGCAAGGATCCGATCCTGCGCAATGCGCCCCACCTGGCCGTTATCCACGCCCCGGACGAATGGCTCTGGAGCTCGGTGGACAGCACCATCGCCCTGACCCAGTTTGAACTGGCGGCCGTCGCCCAGGGCATCGGCACCTGCTGGGCCGGCTTCCTGATGCGTGCGGCCAACGGGCATCCTCCGCTCAAGGAGGCGCTCGGCATCCCCGAGGATCACAGCGTCTACGGGGCGCTGATGTATGGTTTTCCCCGCTATCGTTACCCCCGCGTCCCACCGCGCCAGGAGGCGCGAATCCAGTGGAGATAATCGGGCTGCCGGCGCTGATATCGAACAAAAGGAAACATGACGTGAAAATTTTAGAAACAGTCCTAGTGCGGAGGTGTAACTGATGAAGGTCATTGCCATAAACGGAAGTCCGAGAAAAAAATGGAACACGGCGACCCTGCTGGGCAAGGCCCTGGAAGGGGCCGCCGCGCAGGGGGCCGAGACCGAGCTTGTCCACCTCTACGACCTTGACTACAAAGGGTGCGTGAGTTGTTTCGCCTGCAAGACCCGAGGGGGCAAAAGCTATGGCACTTGCGGTTTCACCGACGGTTTGACGCCACTCCTGAACAGGATCATCGAGGCCGACGCCCTAATCATCGGGTCGCCGATCTATTTCGGCTCGGTGACCGGCGAGACCCGCTCCTTCCTTGAGCGCCTGCTGTTTCCCTACCTGACCTACACCCTGCCCTATGCATCCATCGCCCCCAAGCAGATCGCCACCGGGTTCATCTATACGATGAATGTTACGGACGAACAGAGCACGACATACGGCTACGAGCACCTTTTCAACTCCCATGCCCGTTACCTGCAACTGATCTTCGGGCAGCAGCCCGAAACGTTGTGCAGCTTCGACACTTGTCAGGTCAGCGATTACTCCAAGGTGCTGATCGAGAGTTTCGACCCCGCTCACAAGGCAAAGCGACGCGAAGAGGTATTTCCCCTGGACTGCCAGCAGGCGTATGACTTGGGGGCCAGGCTTGCCGGGAAGGGGCAATGACATGACGGAGCAGGCGAAAAACTTCACGGCAGCCCATATCGGCCCGTTGGAAGGCCTTTTGAACCACGACTTCCGCGGACTCAAGGGCAAGTATTTCATCGGCGGAGAGTTGGGACTTACCGGCTGCGAGGCTTCCCTCAACCGGCTTCCGGCCGGCAAGGCCATGCCTTTTGTCCATGCCCACAGGAAAAACGAAGAGCTCTACATCGTGCTGCGCGGCAACGGCACGTTCTTCGTGGACGGCGACGAATTCCCGGTCCAGGAGGGAAGCTTGGTACGGGTGGCCCCCCAGGGCGAGCGGTCGTGGAAAGCCGGCGATGAGGACCTGTACTTCATCTGCATCCAGGCCGAGGAAAACAGCCTGAGCCAGGCCACCCTGGAGGATGGATTTCGCATCCCGACGGCCAAGGCGTCCTGGATGGCGGAGTAGGCCCAAACCGGACAGGATTGCTGCGGCATTACCTGCAAAAGCCCCGTTTCCCGGATGGGAGGCGGGGCTTTTGCGCGCCAGGTGGTACGCGCCCAGCTTCGTGACGCTTTTCATGCTCAGCAGGCCGGAAAAACCATACGACGGCTACCGACCTCCCGGGCGGCAGTTCCTCCCTTGGAGGGGACCATAAGAACCCCTTGACAGGCCATAGTAAACATTATAAATTGGCCACATTGAATGACCATTCATTCAATTCCAACGGGATTGGGGTCAGGAACATGGCAAAACTTGATAAGCGTAGTGAAATAGTGCGTGCGGCGGTGCAGATCATCGCCGACCAGGGATTCCATGGCTCCCCCATGGCCATGATCGCCGAGCGGGCCGGGGTGGCGGCCGGGACGATCTACTGCTACTTCGAGAGCAAGGACATCCTCATCAAGGAGTTGTATCGGGAGATAGAGGGGAAATTACTGGAGGCGCTCCGGGTTGGCTACCAGACGGAACGGCCCATCAGGGAGCGTTTTCTGCACCTCGGCATCAACTTCCTCAAGTACTTCGTTGCCCACCCCCTCGAATCCAAGTACATGGAGCAGTTTCACAACTCCCCCTATGGAGTGGACCTGCGCCGGGGCAGGTTTGCCAAAGAATTCAAGGACGACGACCTCCTGTATCTGGAGTTGTTCGAGCAGGGAGTCGCCCAGCAGGTCATCAAGGACCTGCCCACTATCTTACTCTTTGCTCTGGCCTTCGGACCAGTGATCACCTTGACCCGGGACCATATTCTCGGGTTTATAGAACTGGACGACGCGCTCATTGAGAAGACCATCGCGGCATGCTGGGACGGCATCAAACGATAGGCCGGCGTTGTCAAAAAAAACCGCATGAAGGACCCGATATGACAGAAACTGCCCATACCACCATTCACCGTCACGATTACCGTCCGCCCGACTATACCGTTGAAAGTATTGACCTCCGCTTTGAGTTGGGGGAGGACACGACGCTCGTCCGCTCCCGCCTTGCCCTGCGGGCGGCTTATGACCGCTCCGGGGGAGAGCGGCCGTTGGTTCTGGACGGCCACCGTTTCGTACTGCGCAGCCTCTGCCTCGACGGGACGCCCCTTGTCCCGGAGGCCTTCCAGGTGTCGGCAGAGACGCTCGTCGTGCCGTCGGTTCCCGTCAGCTTCACCCTGGAGGTGGAAACCGAACTGCGCCCCCAGGACAATACCTTTCTCGAAGGGCTCTATCGCTCCAACGGGATGTTCTGTACCCAGTGCGAGGCCCAGGGTTTCCGCTCCATCACCTACTACCCGGACCGTCCCGATGTCCTTTCCATCTTCACCGTCACCGTCGTCGCCGACCGAGAGCGCTACCCGGTGCTTCTGTCCAACGGCAACCCGCTGGACAGGGGCGAACTGCCGGATGGCCGCCACTTCATCACCTGGCACGACCCGTTCAGGAAGCCGAGCTACCTCTTCGCCCTGGTGGCCGGCAAGCTGGCCTGCATCGAGGACTCTTTTACGACCTGCTCGGGCCGGGAGGTGAGCCTGCGGCTCTATCTCCAGGAGGCCAACCGCAACAAGGGGGAACACGCCCTCCGTTCCCTGAAAAAGGCCATGCGCTGGGACGAGGAAACCTTTGGCCGTGAATACGACCTGGACTGCTACATGATCGTGGCGGTGGACGATTTCAACATGGGGGCCATGGAAAACAAGGGGCTCAACATCTTCAACTCGCGCTACGTCCTGGCCACCCCCGAGACCGCCACCGACGAGGACTACCAGGCCATCGAGGAGGTCATCGGCCACGAGTATTTCCATAACTGGAGCGGCAACCGGGTTACCTGCCGCGACTGGTTCCAGCTCTCCCTCAAAGAGGGGCTCACCATCTTCCGCGACCAGGAGTTTTCCGCCGACATGGAATCGCGCGGCGTGAAGCGCATCGCCGATGTCCGCTACCTGCGCACCGCACAGTTCGCCGAGGATGGCGGCCCGCTGGCGCACCCGGTCCGCCCCGAATCCTACATGGAGATCAACAACTTCTACACCGCGACCGTCTATAACAAGGGGGGCGAGTTGATCCGCATGCTCCGCACCTTGCTGGGCGCCGAGCGTTTCAGAAAGGGAATGGACCTCTACTTCGAACGCCATGACGGGCAGGCGGTCACGATTGAGGACTTTGTCCAGGCCATGGCCGATGCGAGTAATATGGACCTCGGCCGGTTCCGCCTCTGGTACAGTCAGGCCGGAACGCCGCTTATGGAGGCATCGGGCTCATTTGAAGCGGCCGACGGCGTCTTCACCCTGACGGTGCGCCAATCCTGCCCCGCCACCCCCGGGCAGCCGGAGAAACAACCGCTCCACATCCCGCTGGTCGTCGGCCTCCTGGACCGGGCCGGCCGGGAGCTTCCGGTCACCCTGTTCGGCGAACCGGTGCCCGGCCCCGCCACCAGGCTGCTTGAAGTGAACAAGGCTGAACAGACGTTCCACTTCTCCGGTCTGGACAGCGAGCCGGTGCCGGCCCTGCTGCGCGGCTTCTCAGCCCCGGTAAAGCTGGATTACCCCTACCGCCACGACGACCTCGTACTCCTCATGGCCCACGAAACCGATCCTTTCTGCCGCTGGGAGGCGGGCCAACAATTGGCGGCGCAGGTCATCCTCGCCCTGGTGGCCGACCAGCAGGCCGGACGGGAACTCAAGCCGGACCCGGCGTTCGTGGCGGCCTATCGGGCCATCCTTACCAGTGGGGAGCCGGATCGGGCCTTTCTGGCCGAGGCGCTCACCCTGCCGTCGGAGAAATACCTGGCCGAACTGATGCCGGTCATCGACCCGGAGGCCATCCACATCGCCCGCAGGTTCACGATCCGCGCCCTGGCAACGCCGTTGCGGAACGATTTTCTCGCAGTGCGCGAGGCGTGCCGCAGTACCAGGCCCTACGGGGTGGACGACGGCCGATCGGGAGAACGCCGTCTGGCCAACCTCTGTCTGGCCTACCTGATGAGTCTGGAAGAGCAGGCCATCACCGAACTCTGCATCCAGCAGTACCGTACATCGGACAACATGACCGACACCATGGGGGCGCTTGGGCCGCTGGCCTCGTGCGACTGCCCCGAGCGCAGCCAGGTGTTGGAGGATTTCTACCGTCACTGGCAGGGGGATCGCCAAGTGGTGGACAAGTGGTTTTCGCTCAGAGCCCTGTCGGATCTCCCCGACACCCTTGACGACGTCCGGGCGCTCCTGAACCATCCGGCTTTCGAGCTGGCCAATCCCAACCGTTTCCGCGCCCTGGTGGGAGCCTTCAGCCAGAACCAGCCCCACTTCCATGCCCCCGACGGCGCAGGTTACCGGTTTCTGGTCGATCAACTGCTCCGCCTCATCCCGCTCAATCCCCAGGTCTCCGCCCGACTGCTCGCGCCGTTGACCACTTGGCGGCGCTTCGAGCCGGGGCGACAGGAGCTCATGCAGCAGGAGTTGCGACGGATCCAGGCACTTCCCAACCTGCCCCGGGATGTCTACGAGGTCGTGGAAAAAAGCCTGTAACCTGCCCCCAGGCGAAACGGCTGGGCACTATTCGGGACAACGCGAGTTTGAAGGATTGGAGCAACAGGCTGCGGGGAGGATTCCTACCCGAGGCATTCCGGCAGTGAATATCCGGGATTGACAGGGATATCGAAATGTATCCCCGTTGAAAACTCCATGATTCCCTCGACCCGAACCACGAACCTGGTCAAGGCGGGGGTAATGTCCAGTGGTACGGGTCCGGCGCTCTCTCCTTCGACCGTATCGTCGTGGGGCTTGACGACCCGGCCGATCAACTGATAGCCGGTCTTCGATCCGGGCGCGGCTACCACAACCGCAACATGGGTGTTGCGGGTAATATTGTGCAGCGTCATCGGGCAAAACCAGTTCTCGAACACCAAAAGCGACCCGCCGCTCACAGCCAGGCGATTACCGGCTGCCACGTGAGGATGTCCCTTCGCATCCGCAGAAGCCACATAGACCACGGGAGCGCTTTCAATGTATTGACGCATCGTTTCCGAAATCATGTCGCCCCCCCTCTGCAGCAACGCTCCCGCGCACACAATGCGTATCGACTGCCACTGTTCTCGGTACATTCGCAGGATGCGCGCCAACAATACAATAAAAAATAGCACAGTAATACCAGCATATTGCAGTATCAGCCGCATCCTCGGCAATCAAGGGGACTGCAATAAAACTTGCAGCGCAAGCACGCTTGATACAAGTACTGGACCAGAAAAGGGCAACTCACGGGACGAATACATCTTTGTTGCTTATGCAACAAAGATTGCTGGATATGGGGCAGCAACCGGCGTAAACTCCCCCAGACATAGGTTCAGCTCGGCATCGTCTACTTAGTCCGGCACAGCCTGAACTTCGTATCCTGGAAACAGCGGAAGGAAATGGCTAATGATCTGAAATCGACATACAATGCCGCTACCGTCGATCAGGCTGAAGCAAACCTCGAAGCATTCGGCAAGAAGTAGGATGCCACCCATCCCAAGGTGAGTCAATCGTGGCGTAACAGCTGGCAACGAATCATCCCGTGCTTTGCCTATCCGCAAAACATACGAAAGGTCATTTACACCACCAATACTATTGAATCGTCGAACATGTCCCTGCGGAAGGTGACCAAAAACGGTGGTTCATTCCCGGATGACGAAGCAATGTTTAAGTTGCTCTATCTGGCTCTGACGAATATATCAAAGAAATAGGCCATGACGATCAGGGATTGGAAGTCTGTACTTAACCAATTCAGTATCATGTTTGAAGATCGTGTTTGAAATTGACGCCAAATGTGCGTCTGGAATAGTTGCCCTCATAACGACTGCGTTGGTGGATATGATGACCTCAAACAATGAATTGTCCCCAAAATCCTCTATTGATAGCAAACCGGGCAGCGATTTTGCGCTCCAGGTTGTAATCATTGGCCTTGCCTATTTTACTGCCAACAAAATAGCGCTGCTTTTCCCCGACGCCGAAAGAGTTCTTGCTGCTGTCTGGCCCGCTGCCGGGGTAGGGTTGGCAGCTCTGCTCCTCTCACCACGCCAAATCTGGCCAAAAACTCTCATCGTCATATTCGCAGCCGGCAATAGTGCAAATCTTATCTCCGGACGTCCACTAATCAACAGCCTCTGTTTCATGACAGCGAATTGCCTCGAATCATATTGCAGTGCCTGGCTGATTACTCGTTGGTGCGGCGACAACATTACCTTTTCCAGAGTAAAGGAGATATTGGCCCTCATCTGCGCCAGCACCCTGGTAAACGCCTTCACGGCAACAGTGAGCAGTGCTTTTGCTGTCATTGTTGGTATCAATTCTTTCCAGACATTCTGGTCGACCTGGTGGGTGTCGGATGGCCTTGGCCTGCTGATCGTCACCCCTGCCATTGTTACCTTGTTCAGGCCACATATCATTAACAAAAAGACTTTACGGCTCAGTCGGCTTGCCGAAACCGCCTGCTACTTTGTCGTGATAATCATGTTTAGCCTGGATGCATTTAATAATAACATCGTCCTGTTGCATATTGACCGATTCCCGTTTCTCTTATTTGCAGTAATTGCATGGGGGGCTTTGCGCCTGAACATCAGCGCGGTTGCAGGCAGCATCCTCATACTGGCAATCATTGCCGCCACCGGTGATACCATTAGCAGAGGGCCACTTATTTGGGGAGGTAACACTCCTCCGGAGCGTCTGCTGAATGTGCAAATGTTTATCGGTATCCTTGCTGCAACCGGGCTGTTTCTCTCCGCCAGTTTCGCCGAGGCCAGGAAAGCAGTCCAATCTGAGCGTGAGACCGGGAAACGTTTCCGCGCTTTGATCGAACAGGCTCCTGAAGCAATCTTGATATTTGAAGTGGATCAGTTGATGCTGGTTGATGCAAACCCTGCCGCCGAAAAGTTGTTCGACTGTAGTCGCAATGTTCTTATCCAGGGTGGTCTGCAACGATTTTATACCATGGGGCAATCTGATGGACAGTTGATTGCCGAGTTAATTGAAGACCACAATCAACAGGTCATATCCGGCAAAATCGTAACCTTTGAACAACAAGTCCAGACCGCTGAAGGCAGGTTCAGACTGTGCGAGGTGCACCTTGTCAGGCTGCCATCGGAGCATGATAATCTGATCCGGGCAAGCTTCATCGACATCACGGAGCGCAAACGGGTCGAGGAGGAACGCATTGGCCTGGAGAAACAGCTACTGCACGCTCAAAAGTTGGAATCGTTGGGGGTCCTTGCAGGCGGCATCGCACATGACTTTAACAACCTTCTCATGGCCATCATGGGCAATGCCGACATGGCCCTCATGAGACTTAGCAAGGAATCCCCCGCTGTGGAAAACCTGCGCAAGATTGAGCAAGCGTCTGCCCGCGCCGCCGATCTGGCCAAACAAATGCTTGCCTACTCCGGCAAGGGGAAGTTCGTGGTGGAACCACTCGACCTGAACAACCTGGTGGAAGAGATGTGGCATATGTTGGAGGTTTCTATATCCAAGAAAGCGGTGCTCCGCCTCAATCCGTATCATCCTCTCCCGGCCGTTGAGGCCGATGCCACCCAGATTCGCCAGATAATCATGAATCTGGTCATCAATGCCTCGGAGGCCATCGGCGACAAGAGCGGCATTATCGCCGTCACCACCGGTTGTCTTGAGTGCAACGAAATATACTTGCAGGGCACCTGGCTGACCGACGCAATCCACGAAGGGCTGTATGTCTATCTGGAAATAGCCGACACTGGTTGCGGCATGGACAAGGAGACACAGGATAAGATCTTTGACCCCTTCTTTACCACCAAGTTTGCCGGCCGGGGGTTGGGGATGGCTGCGGTGCTCGGCATCGTGCGCGGCCACAAGGGGGCAATCAAGGTCTACAGTGAACTGAACAAGGGGACAACCTTCAAGATCCTGCTTCCTGCCTCTGATCGACCCGCTGAGTTGTTCAACGGAGACAGCGGTCACGATGACTGGCATGGTGAAGGGACTGTCCTGCTGGTTGACGACGAAGAAACGGTTCGTGGCATCGGCACAGACATGCTCAAGGGATTGGGCTTCGAGGTCATCACCGCCAATGACGGGCATGTGGCGTTAGACAAATACCGTGATAATCCCGGAATCACCCTTGTCATCCTCGACCTGACCATGCCGCACATGGATGGCGAGCAATGTTTCCGGGAACTCAGGCAGCTTGATTCAAAAGTGAAGGTCATTATGTCCAGCGGTTTTAGTGAGCAGGAGGTGGCGCAGAAGTTCGCCGGCAAAGGTCTGGCCGGATTCATTCAGAAGCCCTACAAACTGTCAATGCTGCGGGAGGAGATCAAAAAAGTGACGGCTGCGCACATCAAGATGTCATAAGCCAACCGCCACACATCATCTGCTCATAGGTAAATCCTAAGGACATTGCTATTGCTCGGCGAAAGCAATAGTGAAATTATAGAGACTTCCAACAACCGAGAAATTCATTTACACAAGGCTTGTGACATCCATGTTAATTATTTTAAAACGTTGAAATTGAATTGTGATCTTGGTTCCTGTCATGTAGAAGAAAGTATATTTAATAAGCAGTTGCCACCTAGTTGAAACGCGGGACATCACCGAGGAGGAACCTCATGTACGATGCTGCAGCCCTCCTTTCCTGGATCGTCCATCATTACTACTACTTTCCCGCCTTTACCGTCTTCGTCATCCTGCTCAGGAACTCGATGGTAGTGGCGAGGCATCCCAAATGGCCCCAACCAGGCATATGCCGATGAGTACGCACGCGTGAACGGCATTATCAATGACCGTGCAGAAGCCTTGGCAGCGGAAATCGGGCAGAGAGGTTCTCGTGCCACGCCTTTGGCGGCTTCCCAGCGCACCGACACGGCCAACCTGAACGGGGATTTTCCCCATAAAACCGCCGCAACCCGAGCAGGAGTGGGGTGGATCGGACGTCATTGCCAACCGATCACACGTCCCTTTGGACCATGGGTTCGCCTGGGAACGGTTTTCACCGATCTGGCTCTCCCCTGCGCACAGCCGATGCAACAGAGTTTGTGCGGCCGTTGTTCCCGTTGCGTCAAGGCGTGCCCTGCAAAAGCTCTGCAGGGCCCTACGTGGTATCCCGGGCTGCCCCGTGAAGAACTTCTAGATGCCTGGGCCTGCGATCAGTGGAAAAAGGAACACTATTATCAATACCAGCGGGGACACGCTTGCGGAATGTGCACGGCGGTTTGCCCCCATGGACTCCGTTTCCCGAATGGTGACGTTCCATCTTGACACAAACCATTATCGCCATAACCGCCGCCTACCTGCTGGGCTGCTTCACCACCGGCTACTACCTGGTGCGGCTTTCGACCGGCCAGGATATCCGCGCCACTGCCAGCGGCAACCTGGGAAGCCGCAACGTGGGGCGTCTGTTGGGCACCAAAGGTTTTATCCTCACCTTTCTCGGCGATGCCGGGAAGGGGTTGTTGGCGGTCTGGCTGGCCCGCTACCTGAGCCCCGCCCCGTGGCTTCCCTGCGCCGCCCTGCTGGCGGCGGTCGCCGGGCACATCTGGCCGATACAGCTCGGCCTGCGCGGCGGCAAGGGATTCGCCACCTTCGCGGGGGGAATGATCCTGCTCAAGCCGCTGGTGCTGCTGGCCGGCCTGGGCCTCTGCGTTGTGGCCTATCCGTTCCTGCGCGGCACCACCAGGACCGGCCTGGTGGCCCTGGCCTGTTCCCCCCTGTTTGTTGTAGCAGGGCAACTGCGGCGCGGCGCTCCGATCATGTCCCCCGCAACGGCGCTCTACTGTCTGCTGGTGGTCGTGGTCCTCTACGCCCACCGTACCAACATCCGCAAGGAATTTTTCAACCGTGGCGGCTGTTTGAGATAATACCGGAGGCCCCTGATTTGTGCAAAACTACCGACAGTCGGATATCACCATGACCGGCACCACCGGTAAACGGCAAAAAATCGCCATCCTGAGCGTCTCGGCCGGCGCCGGCCACGTGCGGGCCGCCCAGGCGCTCCAGGCCGCGGCGGAGAAATGGTATCCCCACCTGGAAACGGTCCACGTGGACCTGATGGCGCTGGTGCCCAAACTGTTCAAGACCATCTACGCCGATACCTACATCAAGGTGGTGGAACGCCACCCGGCCTTTTGGGGCTATCTCTACGACAAGACCGACCGCGACAAGGTGGATTCGGCTTTGAGCCGCCTGAGGAGCGCCATCGAGCGGCTCAATACCCGGAAGCTGAAACGGGTGCTGGCCGAGATCGCCCCGGACCATGTGATCTGCACGCATTTCCTGCCGGCCCAACTGCTGGCGCGCCAGATCCGCAAGGGGGAGTTCAAACAGCCAGTCTGGGTGCAGGTGACCGATTTCGACGTGCATGCCCTCTGGATTCACGAAGGACTGAGCGGCTACTTCGCCGCCCACGATGAGGTGGCCTGGCGCATGGTCGAGCGGGGTATCCCGGCGGCCGGCGTGCGGGTGACCGGCATCCCGATCATGCCGGCCTTCGGCGAAAAGCAGGACCGCGCCGCCTGCGCCGCTGAACTGGGGCTCGATCCCGACCGAAAAACGCTCCTGATGATGTCCGGCGGCACCGGTGTGGGGAGTATCCACCTCCTGGCCGAACGGCTGCTCAAACTGGAAGGTGATTTCCAGATCGTGGCCATGGCAGGCAAGAACGAGCGGCTGCTGGCCGATCTTCGGGCCATGGCCCGGCAGTATCCGGGGCGGCTCTTCCCTCTGGGGTTTACCAGGGTGATCGAGCGGGCCATGACGGTCAGCGACCTGGCCATCACCAAACCGGGCGGCCTGACCACCTCGGAATGCCTTGCCATGGGGCTGCCCATGATCGTGGTGTCGCCGATCCCGGGGCAGGAGGAACGCAATGCCGATTTTCTGCTGGAGAACGGCGCGGCCATGAAGGCCTGCGACGCCGGCGCCCTGGCCTGGCGGGTGGCAATGCTGCTGCAAGAGCCGGAGCGTCTGGCGCGCATGGGGAAAAAGGCCCTGGGGCTGGGGCGGCCGGATGCGGCCCGGCAGGTGTTGGAGATTGTACAAGGCGGGCTATGAATTTTATTTCCTCACAACGTTACGCAGAAGGTGAAACCGTTTATGAAAAAATTCCGTTGGGCTCGTTCCGGGCACCTGTTGTTTCTCATCACCTGGGTAACGCTTCTGGGGCTGTTCTTCGCCATGACCGAGATCCAGATCGAGGGGGCCAACGGCTGGGCCGCTTCTCTGCCCACCTGGCGCGTCGAAAAGCATTGGCTGCTGGACCTTTTCTGGGGCGGCCGGGCCATGACCGGCTACCACGCCTGGGTATTTTCCTTCATGTGCCTGGCTTTCCACCTGCCCCACGCCATCGTGGGGCGGATCACCTGGCGCCAGGAGGCGCGGTGCCTCGGCTCGTTGATGCTCTTCTGGATCATCGAGGACTTTCTCTGGTTCGTCATGAACCCGGCCTACGGCATCGCCCATTTCAGGCCGCAATTCATCTCCTGGCACAAGCATTGGGCACTGGGCGTGCCCACGGATTATCTGCTCTTCACCGTGGTCGGCTCCCTGCTCCTCATGGCATCCTTTTCCGGCGTGCGATCAAACGAGAGGCTACAGGCGTGAGCTGTCCCCCCAGCTTCCCTCCCGCGGCACCATTTCCTTTGATTGCGTATTGAAATTTGTCTCTCGACTTGAGAAAATGAATCTATAAGGAGGTGCTCGATATGATACGCAAAGCGCTACTGCTCATGGGGGTTCTGCTCCTGCTGGGAGGATTCACCTCGCTCTCGGACCGGCTCAAGGAACAGTTGAAAACGTCACCGCAGCATTATGCCCAGTTTGATGTGAATATGGGGTGGGATGTGACGACGGCGAAGGGTACTACCGTCATCAACGGCGTCATCCAGAATATCCGGTATGCATCAATGGAGGATATCGAGATATGGGTGTCATCGGTTGACGCCAACGGCAAAACCGTCAGCCGTTCGGTCAATTACGTGATCCCGAGGAGACTGGAAATGGGCGACCTTACCCCATTCAGCATCACATTGCCGACCGCGGCACCGCCGGGCACAAAACTTATTTTCACCTACAAATACAACGGGTCGGACGGTGGCCCGGATGACGGTTCAATCAACTGGATGCAATCGTTTGAGTCGATTGTTTCTCCCCCCGTTTAAAACGGGAAAACAGGTAAAACGGAAAAGCCCACCCCGAAAGAGGTGGGCTTTTCCGTGTCCGGCCGGCATCGAGGAGTTGCAACGACGGCCGCACGGGATTACGACTACGACGAACCGAACTGCGGGCTAGAGCCAATGTTTGGGATACGAGCGGTGATACACCACGTTATTGGTAAAGATCGCCGTTGCCAGAAGGATCAACGCCCCTGCCAGCACCGGCAGCAGGATGAAGCTCGGGCCCGCCGCCCCCTGAACGCCGATCAGGGCGGTGGCTCCACCGGGCGGATGGGTTGTGTGGGTCATGTTCATAACGAAAATGGCCAGCCCCACCCCAATGGCCATGGTCACCGGCGAGGAGCCGAAGAGGGCGACCACAACCACCGCCACCGTGGCGGAGACAAGGTGCCCCCCCACCAGATTGCGCGGCTGCGCCAGCGGCGAATCCGTAGCGCCGAACAGGAGAACCGCCGAAGCGCCGAATGAGCCGATCAGCAAGGGATGGCCGACCAGGGTGGTCACCTCGCAAATGGCAAGAATGCCCAGGGTGGCGCTGATGAAGCTCCAGACGGCATAGCGCAGCGACATGGGTGGACGGGGCCCCCGGAGCGGGGCTTTGCAGTTGCGGGGCAGTCTGGCAAGCCTCTTATTGATCGCAAGGTGTCTCCGCACAAAGATTGAAACGCGTTTTTTCATTCAGCCGACGCCTCCGATTTCATGACCAAGATACGTTTCAAGCATATGCGCCGCTGACAACCGGGCTCAGTGCCCGCAAAAGATGGTGCGGGAGCGTGCACCTCAAAGGTAGCATAAATCACCGGCATGGCTTTGACTCAGATCAAAAACGCCGTGATGCGAGGCCATGAATGGCCGTGTCGTGCGCGGGAGAGATGGCCGGGAAAAGGAAAACCCGCTCAACCCTCGGAAGGGTGGGCGGGTTCACGATGCGACATCTGGAGCGGTATCATCCCGGTGCCGGAGGAGTCTACCTTCCCGCCACAACAGCGCTGAGGATATCCTCGGTCAGGCGCAGTCCTCCGCGGAAACCGGTGTAGCCCCGGTCGAGCACGGCACGGTTGGACACCGGAAAACTGACCGACAGGTGGGGAGCGCCGACGGTCTGGGCCAGTTCCCGCTCCAAAGAGCTGCCGATGACAAAGGCCGGGCTGAAGGCGTTATGGTACTTTTGGCCGCCGGCCGGCGGCCATTTTTTCTGCAGGTGTTCGATGGCGCGGCTGCCGTCGGTCTCGAAGACCAGCGTGGTCTTGTAGCGCGACTCCAGCACGTTCAATTGGCTGGTCAGCCGGTCTTTTTCCTCGTCCTCCAATGGGTCGGTGCAGACGGTCAGTTCGGGGAGCCATCCCAGGTCGTCGGCCAGGAACTTGGTCAGGGCCGTGGCATAGTTGGCGTCGCCCACGACGACGGCGTAACGTTGCAGGTCCAGGTCGTTGAGGCAGTCGGTCAGCGGCTCGAGGAAGCGGAAGTAGGCCTGTTTCTCCCGGCTGAGGACCGTGTTGACCTTCTGCCGGGAAATCTTCAGGGCCTTGCCCACGCTCCGCAGGAAGGCTTCCGAGGCGCTGGCGCCCACCGGCAACGACAGGCTCAGAAAGGGGGTGCCGTGGATCTCTTCGAACAGCTTGGCAGCCTCGACCCCGTAGACGTGGGACACGACGATGTTCAATGAGGCCGCCCCGGCCTTGCGGATGTTCTCTATGGTGTCTTCCGAGGTGAAGAAGGAGTTGACGGTCAGCCCCAGGGCCTCCAGCAGGCGGCGCACCCCTTCAAGGTTGCCGCGCCAGAACGGGTCTGCCGACGGCACGACGCCCCACAGGTTGACGCTGTTTTTGACCTTTGCCGTGCCGCGCTCCACGAATTCCCGGAACAGGGACTGCAAGGCCAGATCGTATCCCCAGTAGGAGTTGCCCTTGAACCCGCCGGTCTCGGCGCCGATGATCGGAACGTTCTGATCGCGGAAATCGGCAACCACCGTCTTGATGTCGTCGCCGATCACCTCGGTGACGCAGCCGGTCAAGACGGCGTAGATCTGGCCGTCCATGACCTTTATGGTGCTTTCGACCTGTTCCCTGAGGCGCGCATCGCCGCCGAAGACCACCTCCCGTTCCTGGACGTTGGAACTGGGGATGGAGAGGGGCCCGCAATACCCCCCCACCTGGAGACCCGAGCCGCCGTTCTGGGCCCAGGCGAAGTTGCCGGCGCAGCCCGAGGCGGCATGAAGGATGGGGATGCCTCCGGGAAGGGCCGCGATGGTCGCCGCAGCACCGCCAAGTGCGCACACGTAACGGGGCCGTTCGATGAAATTGTCACTCATGCCGCTGTACCTCCACGTTGATCGATATGGGAAAAGGGGTCCGCCGTGTACCAGGCGTCACTGTAGGGAAGCCGGAGATTTTCGCCCAGCTTGCGGTTATAGATCGGATTTTTGAGCTGGCGGTACAGGCGGCGGGCAACCTCGTAGACCCCGCGGTAGCCGATGTAGGCCAGGCCGGTGTTGTAGATGACATGGGTGGGAATGCCCAGCTTGGCGGCGGTGCCGTTGCCGTTGGCATGCCCCAGGAACAGGTCCGGCTTGATCCTTTTCAGCAGGTTGGCCTCCTCGAAGGGCTGTACGTTGGCGACATCGACCACATAATCGTCCTTGCTGGAATCGGCCAGTTTCCGATATTCCCCCTCGGCGAATTCGTCGTGGTGGAAGGAGCGGATGCCCGTGACCGTGAGCCCCAGCTCTTCCAGCAGCCGGGCCGTTGCCAAGGCGCGGAACTCGCCCGCGCTGATGAAGACCCGCTTGCCCTCGAACACGGGGCGGAAGACCTCCAACGCCTCCCGCAGTTCCCGCTCCTCATGTTCGATGATCCGCTCCGCCTTCTCCTCCTCGCCGAAACGGGCCGCCACGTCCCGCAGCCAGAGGCCGGTGTTCTCGATGCCGATCGGCATGTGGCGGATCAGGGAGGGGACGCCGAAACGCTCCTCCAGATAACCGAGGAAATAGTCGTCATGGGTCGGGCACGTGCTCACGGAGAGTGCCGCCTGGGTGGCCTTGACCATGTTCTCGGGATGGGCGAAGACCGGGAAGACGTTGACATCCAGGCCGAGGGTGGTCAGGAGGCGCTCCAGCTCCACCTCGTCGACACGCCCCATGGAGGACACGTTCATGAGGTTGACGGTGCGGGGCAGGCGTTCCAGCCCCTTGAAGGGCGCCAGGCCGTCCCCGGTCGGCGACTGTTCCCCCGGGGAGAGCAGGGTGCGGCCGATGCCGTGATAGACCGCATCGTAGGCCGTGGCCCAGATCTTGGTCTTGAAGCCTTCGCAATGCACCGGCAGCAGCTTGGCGGTCACCTGGGGCTGAACCCGTTGCACCACGCCGTCGATATCGTCGCCGATGATGCCGGGCACACAGCCCGCCACCACGGTAATGCTGAAGGGGCGGTACCGCCGGTCGGCCTCGATGATGGCCTGTTCCAGCTTCTCTTCTCCTCCGGTGATGACATCGGTTTCATCCATGGCCGTGGAGAGCCAGACGCCGTCCTTGGGGCGTCCCCAGCGCGCATTGCTGCCGAAGCGGACATTGGTGTTCTGGGAGTGGGTGCAGCCGCCGCAGCCGATGGCGCTGTGCAGCAACACCACATTGTCCGGTAGGGTGTTGAGCATGGCCAGGGCCGGCAGGATCAGGCAGATGGACCCTTGGGTGAAGGAGCGTTCGCCGTCGTCGTGCAGGCAGGACTTCTTGCCCTTGGCGCCGGCCATTTCGCAGATCGTGCCGCCGTGGGCGATGCAGGCCTTGAGGCGGTCTTCGCGCTTCGGGGGGGATTTCAGGTCGATATAGCTCATGGTTGTTCCTTTCTCCGTTTTTCCAGATGTTTTCATCTCGTTCCTGCTCAGGTATGGCGTTACAGCGTTTTTCTGATCTTTGCCGGAATGCCCCGCGAGCAGGGGATATTGGTGGAGCAATGACCGCAGGAGCCGTAATTCCATTCCTTGAAATGCTCCTTGTTGCCGTGGGTCTCGCACCTTCCGGGCAGCTTGCCGGCAGCGGTGACGGCCCCGGTGGGGCAACGCCTGATACAGGCATCGCAGCTTCCGTCAAAGGCGTACAGACAGTAGCCGTAGACCTCCGTATAGTTTCTTTCCGTCGGGGTCAGGTGCAAGGTGGTGACAACGCTGCACAGCCGCCCAAGGCATCCCTTTTCGGAGATGAAATTCTGGTGCAGGCCGAAGGTGCCGAGTCCGGCGGCAAAAGCGGCATGGCGCTCCGACCAGAACGGCCGCCAGCCGTCGGAATCGTAGCGCGGGTCGATATTGGGCGCGACAGCCGCGCCGCCATGCCGCCCGGCGAAACGGATCAAGGCCCGGCGGACCACGTTGAGGAACTTGGAGCCGTTCCATTTGCCGGACGAGAATTCGATGGCGGAATAGCGTTGTTCCTTGGAATAGTTTGCCGATATGTGCTCCGTGAACGGCAGGAAAACGCTGATGACCGAGCGGGCACCCGGCAGCCACTCATAGGGGAGACGGTGCCCGGGACCGACCACCTCCGGGTCCTGGAAGCGCTCGAACAGGGGGTCATGGGCAGAGGCGATGCCGATCAGCGGTTCTGACCATATCGGCGGATTTAGCCCTTCCGGGAGGGCATTGCGGAAATCGGTCTTCACCAGGTTCGTCACGAAACCGAGCAGCTCATCGTACGGCACATCGGGCTGAATCTCTCCGTCAACCGCATGCTCCGGCACCGGATCGGGCAGGAAGAATTGGGGGTTGATCCCCTTCGCTATCTCCCGCCTCCTGGTCTTCCGCTCCGGGTTGGGATGGGGCGATCCCTTGACGATGAGGGGGGCGTCAAAGGGTTTTCTGAAGCCGGGGGGCGACCCCTTGGTGAAGTCATAGGCGGTCCAGATATAAAGTTGTTCGTAGATAGTCCCCAGCAACGCCTCGGCCAGTTCCGTCGCGCTCTGCCCGTCGTGCAGGCGGGTGGCACCCTCTTCCGGGAACAGTTCTCCCTCGATGAAGTAGTAGACCTCCTGGCGGATGGGGGTACTCGCGTTGCGCAGGGTGGCGGTCCGGTCCGCCGTCCGCACGGCAAGCACCTTGCGCCGGTCGGGCCGGTAGCCATAGTAGTTTGCCTGGAGGATGTAGTCTTTCAGACATTCGAACACCGACCGGCGGTTGAGGATGTTCGGGTAGGGTTCGCCCCATTTGGGGATCTCATTGACAAACAGCGACGTGCTTCCAGATGAAGTCTGGTCGGACATGGCGGTCTCCTTATCGTTTCCCGGTCCAGTACAGGGCTCTGCGCTGGATCGTATCGAAGAGTTCCATCATCAGGATGATGAAGAGGGACATGAAGATCATGCCGGCCAGGACCCGGGGATAATCGGAGAAGTCCGAATAGTACTGGATGAAATACCCCATGCCGGATTTGGCCCCGAACATCTCCGCAACCGTCAGCAGGATAAAGCTGAAGACCAGCGCCATCCCGGCGCCGGCAAAGATATGGGGGAGCGCGCCCGGAAAGACCACCAGGCGGAGCAGGCGGCTGCCGTGCAGCCCCAGCGCCCTGGCGTTGTCCAGGTAGCGTTCCTCCAGGAGCACCACCCCATGGATGGTCCCCATCAGTATGGGCCAGAAGGCGCCCATGAAGATGATGAATGCCGACGAGAGCCAGAACGTGGGCAGCACGGAGATGGCGTAGGGGATCAGCATCGTGGGGGGGATCGGGCTGACGCCCCTGAAAAGCGGCATCAGCGTGGTCCGCACGGCCTGGTGATAACCGACGAAGAGTCCCAGGCTGACCCCCAGGACGAGCGCCAGGACATAGCTGGGCAGCAGCAGGGCAAAGGAGCTCACCAGGCCTTCCATGAGCTTGGGGAACGCCTCCGCGAATGCCGGGAGAATCCTGGACAGCCCCGGGAACAGGACCGGTTCCAGCCATCCCGTGATATCGGTGGCCAGTTCGAAGAGGGCCACGCAGATCAGGATGATGACGGCTGTCCCGGCGTATTTTTTAGCGATTCTGGTCAGTAACACGGGCTATTTCCTCTAACTGTTCTGCTTTTCAAAGTGTTTTTTCGCATTCAGGTAATAACGATCCCTGGGGTTGCGGCGGATCAATTCACCGAGCGCGTCGCGGTACAACTGGGTGTTGATGTAGCGATTGATGTCCAGTTCCGACGTGACATAGTTGATATCCTTCAGCTCATGCCACATCTGTTTGACCCGGTGCTTGTCGGGATCGACGCTGACATGCTGATGCGGTTCGCTCACGAAGGTGGCAGCCAGGTTGTCGTCGATATTCATGTAGCGCTTGGTGATGTTCTGGGCCAATTTGGGGTTGGTGTCCTTGATCTTCTCGGCTTGCAGCAGAGCCCGCAGGAAAGCCCGGTAGACGTCCGGGGCGCCGTTGACCGCCCTGCCCTTGGCGACGATGCGGCAGCAGGGATGCTGGGGGAAAAAGTCGTTGCTCCACCCGACGATCGCGAGGCCGGATTCCTTGGCCTGCAGAAAGATGGACGACGCGCCGATGCCCACATCGACCTTGCCCGATTTGACCGCTTCCAGGACCGCGGGCGGATTCTTCAGTTCTATGATCTTCAGGTCCCTGTTCGGGTCGATCCCGGCACGTTTGAGCGCTCCGCGCCAGACCACGTCCGCCGTATAGAGCCGGGGAACGGCAACCGTTTTACCCCTGAAATCCTTGATGGATTTGAACTGTCCGGCGCGCGCGGGAAGGGCTATGACCGGATGCCCCCCCGCCAGGGCTCCGCCGATGATGGTGAAGTCGGAGCCCTTGGAGATAAAGGTCAACGGCGCCGCCGTGCCGAAGGAGATCCCGATGTCGATCTTGCCGCTGTTGAGCGCATTCAGGCCGTCGCCGGTGCTGCTGAACTGCACCAATTCGACCTCGACACCCTCCTTGGTAAAGAGCTTCTGATCCTGGGCGACGAAGGCCAGGATGCTGGCGCCGCCGGGGGTATAGCCGACCTTGAGTTTTCCCTGCTGTTTGGCCTCGGCCCGGGCCATGGTCAGCAGCAGCGCGACCAGCACCAGGGCGATAATGTTGCCTGCCAGTACCACTTGTTTCAACCTCATCTGATTCTCCTTTGGGTAGTATGAAAATGGACTAACGTTAGTTCCGCCACCGCAGTAGATGGCGTTCAAGGCGTTCCGTGCCGAAGGTGATGACCATCACCACCAGGCTGATGAAGATGATGCCCACGACCACCCGCGGGTAGTCGGCAAAGTCGGCGAAGTTCTTCACATACCAGCCGATGCCCGAGTTGGCGCCGATCAGCTCGGCGGCGGTCAACAGCACGAAGGCAAAAACCAGTGCAAGCGTGGCCCCGGTGCAGATGGAGGGCATGGCACCCGGCAGGATGACCCGCCGCAACAGCGTGCGCTCCTTCAAGCCGAGCACCCGTGCGGAGTCCAACAGCCCCTTGGGAATGTTGAAGACACCGTTGACCGTGTTGATGAAAATGGGCCAGAAAGCGCCGATGAAGATCACGAAGATCGAGGCAGCGCGGAAACTCGGCAACAGGGCAATGGCATAGGGGATATAGACAATGGGCGGAATGGGGCCCAGCACCTTGGTGAACGGGTTGACGGCATGGAACAGCCGGACCCGCCAGCCGACCAGAAGCCCCAGCGGCAGGGCGGTCGCCACGGCCAGCAGATACCCGCTCACCAACAGGATCAGGGAGTTCACCAGCCCTTTCAGCATGTCCGGCAATTCGGCGACAAACAGGGTCAATACCGCTTCCGGCTGGGGGAAGAGCATCTTGTCCAGCACAATGAAGCGGGAGGTGGCCACGTACCATGCCAGAAGAATGGCAAGGATGATGGCGCTCACATCGCCGGCTCCCCGACGTGATGCTTCATTTTTGACGGTAGCAAGCATGATCAGATCAATGGCCTTGACCACAAGGGCGGCGGTCAAAAGATGCCAGGGGACCTGCCCTGCCGACGGCCAGAAAATGGTCGCCAGCAGGGTGACAAAGAGCAGGTTTGATGCAGTTGCTATCTGGTTCATGGGTATATCCTGATGGGTATGGATGTGCGGTTCCGGGCCGCAGCCCCGGAATGCCTTCTCAATCATTCTTTTTGTAGAAGCTCAGCATCTGCTGATAGACCTTGTCCTTAGGGTTTTTCTTGATCACCGAATCGAGCGCCTGCTTGTAGATGTCGGTGTTGATATGCTTGTCGATCGGGTAGTCCTGGGGGATGTAGCCCGCCTCACGGATATGCTGCCAGAAATCCAGTATCCCCTTGCGGAGCGGGTCGGGGTTCGATTCGGACACCTTTTTCACATACGTTTCGTTGCGGACGATGCCTTCGTCGATCTTCAGGGACTTGGTATAGATCCGGACCGTCTCTTCGGGGTTGGTTTTATAGAACCTGTAGGCACGGATCAGCGCGGCCAGGAAACGGCGATAGGTATCCTTGTCGGCATTCAGCTTGGCCGTGGGGGCAACGATGCGGCAGCAGGTGTACTTGGGGTAGTATTCTTCGAGGTAGTGGGCAACCTTCAGGCCGCTGTTCTTCTCGGCCAGTGAAAAGTGAGGCGGCCACAGGAGCCCTGCATCCACGGCACCTTTCTTGATCGCCTCCACCACCGCCGTGGCCGAGCCCAGCTCAACGAACGTGATATCCTTTTTCCAGTCGATGCCGGCCTTTTTCAGGGCGCCCTTGAAGATGACATCACCGGTGGAAAGCTTCACCAAGCCGATCTTCTTCCCTTTGTAGACCTTGAGGTTCCTGCCCGAGAGTTCGGCCAGACGCTCCGGCCGGGTGACGATGGCCTGTCCGCCGATCATCATGCCGCCGAAGAAGGTGAAGTCGGACCCTTTGGAGATGAACAACAGCGGCGCGGTGGTGCCGAAGGTGCCCACGTCCAGTTTTTCTGCCTTGAGCGCGGCTATGCCCTCGGAGGCGCTGCCGAACTGGAACAGCTCCACGTCGACCCCTTCTTCCTTGAAGTAGCCCTTTTCCTTGGCCACGAAGTACAACCCGTGGGCCGGCTCCGGGACATACCCCACCCGAAGCTTGGGCAGGTTTGCGGCAACGGCGACGGACACCATGAACATTGACAGCAGGAATGCGGCGATGATCCTCTTCATTGGGTACTGCCTCCTTGTAACGAAAATAGTCTGCCGGAATTTGCCGGGCAGCAATTGGGCGTGCAGACCGCCCTGGAGAACAGGTCGTGCAGGACAGGGTCCATGGGACCCATCAACAGGCGGTCCAGTGCATCGCAGTAAATCTCTTCATAGACATGGTTTGCCAGGAAATCACCCGGCATGGCGGCATCCTGGAGGCCGAGCCCCTGCCAGATGCGGAGCATGCGCCAATAGTCCGGGTTGGGGTCGAAATGGATATTCGGGGCAACCGTTCCTTGCGCCAGCTTCTGCAGCGTTGCCTGTCTGACTGCCGGCGGTTGCTGGTGCAGCGTGCGGTGGGCCCGGATCAGGGCGGCGGTCAAGCCGATGATGGTGCCCTTTTCGGCCGCCGGCCGGCCTGCCGGAACGAGCACGACAATCCCCCTGCGCTCCTGTTCGCGCTGAGCGCTTTCGTCCAGGTTAGCCAGCGGCCCCGCGTCGGCGGGGGTCCCGCCTCCGGCAATGATGCGGAATTCCTTTCCTTTGGCTATCTGCCCCAGCGCCTCTCCGACCATGAAGGCTCCGGCGTCGATGGAGCCCGCCTCGAGGGCGGCCAGGCCGCCGGCGGTATCCTGAAATTTGACCAGTTTGACCTGCAATCCTTCTTCGCGAAAATGGCCGTATGTCGCGGCAACGCGGCACAGGGCGCTGCCGGGGTGGTCCAGGTAGCCCAGGCGGAAGATTTTTCCCGCCGCACGGCACGGCATGACGCCGGAGACCAGCAACAGCACCGCCATGAGAGGCGGTGCCGCTATCCGGCGGACACGCCCGGGACTCATATCCCATCCCCCTGGGATGCGACTATCTGACCGGCATCCAGCTCGGAGAGGATGTTTTCGTACAGCACCGTGACCAGGCGGTCCCGCAGTGCCTGGAAGGTCTGGTTGTGGTACAGTTCCTGGCGGATGCGGGGACGGGGCAGGTCAACCTCGAATACGCCCTTGATGGTGCCGGGATTGACGCCCAGCACCACGATGCGGTTGGCCAGCAGGATGGCCTCCTCCACGTCATGGGTGACGAAGAAGACTGTCTTGCGCTCGTCCTGCCGCTGCTGCCAGAGCTGGAGCAACAGGTCCTGGAGCCGGGCGCGGGTGATGGCGTCCAGTGCGCCGAAGGGCTCGTCCATCAAAAGCACCGGCGCGTTAATGGCAAAGGCCCGCGCAATGGCGGCCCGCTGGCGCATCCCGCCCGAAAGCAGGCCGGGGAGTTTGTCGTAGGCATCCGGCAGGCCGACCATCTCCAGGTAGCCGGCCGCCGTCTCACGGTACTCCTCCTTCTTCTTCCCGGGGAAGGCCTGTTCCAGGGCCAGGACGATGTTCTGCCCGGCGGTCATCCAGGGAAACAGGGAGTAATCCTGGAAGACCACCCCCCGGTCCAGGCCGGGACCGCTGATCTGCTTCCCGTCCAGGGTGATGCCCCCCGACGAGGGAAAGGAAAGCCCTGCCAGAAGCCGCAGGAGCGTACTCTTGCCGCAGCCGGACGGCCCCAGCAGGCAGACGAAATCCCCCGGTTCGGCGGTAAAGGTGATGTCCTGCAGGACCCGTTGGTCACCGTAGGAATAATTAACGTTGGACAATGTCACTTCGTACATGGAGCTATCCTCACAGATCCCGTTTGTCGGCCAGCCGTTTGTAGTACGAGTGGCTGGTGTACAGCGCGCCGACCGGGTTGTGGGCCAACACGCGGTCCTTGACCACAAGGTAGGTGACCGGCGCTTTGGAGTATTTGATGAACATGGAATCGTGGCCGACGCACAGGCCGACGATTATGTTCAGATCGGTCTTTTCCCTGGCCAGGATGCGGGCCTGGAGCACCGGGTTGCAGGCCGATTCGTGCTGGCCCTTGTTGATCTTGTGCTCTTCCGGGATGCCCAGTTCGGTCTTATCCACCGAACCGACCTTGCAGGCCACGGTATAGCTCTGTATCCCCTGGGCATCGAGGAACTTGATGAAGTTTTTGGTCTCGTTGATCAGGCCGACGCAGGTGGCGATGCCGACCTTCTTTGCCTTGATGCGGCGGGCAAAGGCGGCCACCTCCTCCACGCGGGTCAACCTGCCGTAATAGGTCCCTTCGACCTCTGCGGCGGCGTTGGAGATCTTCGACACCAGCGGATCTTCGCGGTAGATGCGGCTGACCTCCTCGATCTCCTGTTTGTCCTCGGCCTCGGTCAGGCAGAAGGCGGGAAAAACGGAGGTCCGCGAGTTGCAGTTGACGGTGGCGCAGTCGCCACAGGTCAGTACGTTCTTTTTCTTGGCCATGGTTCTCTCCGAAGGATGGTATTATCGGACTGTTGAAAAGCTCAGGTTGTTCAAAAATAGTCAGATCGTCGCACCCGGAGAAGGCCCTAAGGAGGCGTAGCAGCGCTACGCCGCACGAAAGGGCTTTCGATGAGGGCGGCGAGATGGCTGTTTTTCAACAACCTCTTAGATGCTTGCCCCGTTGCTGCGCACCTCCCCGGCTTCAACGGCCAGGATCTGATCGGACCAGTCGGCGGCCCACTTGCGCAGCGCCTCCGCGCTCAGCGGCTCCGGCACCTTGGATTCAGTGTGGTTGGCGATCCTGTCCGCAAGCTTCTTATAGACCTGGGCCTGCTCGGAATCGGGGAAGGCCTCGATGGTGGTCTTGCCCTGCAACTCGGCCTGGGTGACGGTGATCGAACGGGGCACATACTCCATCACCTGGGTGTTGGTGCGGGCCACGAAGTCGTCGATGATATGCTTGGCGTAGGGTGCATTGACGGAGTTGGCGATCACCCCGCCCAGGAGCGCCCCGCCGTTGTTGGAGTACTTCTTGATGCCGGTGAACAGGTTGTTGGCGGCGTAAATGGCCATGAAGTCCGACGACGACACCGTGAAGACATGCTCGGCGATCCCCTCCCGGATCGGCACGGCAAAGCCGCCGCAGACCACGTCCCCCAGGACGTCGTAGATCACGTAATCCAGGTCCAGTTCCTCGAAGACCCGTTGCTGTTTGAGCAGCTCGATGGCGGTGATGATGCCGCGGCCGGCGCAGCCGACCCCCGGCGCGGGTCCGCCGGCCTCCACGCAGTGGACGCCGTTGAAACCGGAGAAGATCACTTCGCCGGCCTTGGCGCTCTTCTTTTCCCGCAGGGTATCCAGGATCGTGGGGATGTAGTTCCCCCCCCGCAGGGTGACGGTGGAGTCGTTCTTGGGGTCGCAGCCGACCTGCATGACCTTGTAGCCTGCCACCGACAGGGCGGCGGTGATATTGGAGGTGGTGGTGGATTTACCGATGCCTCCCTTGCCGTAGATCGCTATCTGTTTCGGTTTTTTTGCCATCTGTTCCTCCGGTTATTTGATGTAGGTGAAACGCTTCGACGCCCGCAATGTTTCCAGGGCCTCGTCGATGAGGCCGCCCATGGTGAAGGCCAGAATCCGGTGACCGATGAGGGCGTCGATGGCGCCGGGGCCGACCTGGGCGGCAACCACCCCTCGGCAGTCGGCAATGAGTTGCGCGGCCCGGTCCAGAACATCGTCGTCATGCTGCTGCCCCCCGCAGGCCGGGGTATTTTTCCGCAGTTCCAGAAATTCATGCCCTTCGTCGTGCAGCCGGTAGATGCGGAAGGCCCGCGCCCTGCCGAAATGCTCGTTTATCGTCGTCCCGTCGCTGCTTGCCACGGCGATCTTTACATCCATGGGCCAAACTCCTCGTTGGGGTTGAAAATAAAAAAAAGAGGTCAAGGTATGGGCGTAATTCTCGCCCTGCCTTGACCTCCAGTGTGTCTGGTCGGCCGTTATCGATGTGTTTGTGTGTGAAGCGGAAACTGTCAGATCACATTTCTTGACTTAATCAGTGTTACTTAAGTGGTGATAAAATTAACATTTGTATGCGATTTCGTCAATAAAAAAAATAATATTATGTCTATCTATTTTGTATTTTATCTGACTATTCGCAAAAAAGAGGCCAAGATACGCCAATTTCCGGCCATGTTTTGTTGAGCAATCAACGGGATAATCATGGGTGGTGACGTGGCACTGCCACGACCGGGTGCAGGTCACACGGCCGGGTTACTGGCCCCAAAAGTGGGACAGTACCTGCTCTTTAAGCGTCTCAATGGCAACGGTCCGATGCCGGCGCGGCCGAGGGACGTCGATGGCGACCCGGCCACGGATCGCTCCGGGCGCCGGGGAGAAGATGTAGACCTCGTCGGACAGGCAGACCGCTTCGCCCACGTCGTGAGTCGCCAGGACAATGGTTATGCCGCTGGTCTCCCAGAGGCGCACCAGATCGTCCTGGAGTTTTTCCCGGGTCAGGGCGTCAACGGCTGCAAAGGGCTCATCCATCAGGATGATCCGGGGTTCCGCGGAAAAGGCCCGCGCCAGGGCCAGCCGCTGGCGCATGCCGCCCGACAGGTGGGACGGGTAGCTGTCGGCGGCCTCCTCAAGACTGACCATGGCCAGATAGTGGCGGGCCAGTTTTTCGCGCTCGCCCCGGGGGACGCCGCGCAGCCCGAGGACGAACTGCACGTTCTGACGGGCGGTCATCCAGGGGAAGACGGCGTAGTCCTGGAAGATCATGGCGATGTCGTGCCGGGGCTTGTTGCGGAAGAGGCTGTTGGCGATGGGGGAGAGGAAGCGGTGCTTTTTCCGGTACGCCTTCATCCCGGCCTGGGTTGCGGGGAGCGGCTCCAATACCCGTGTGCCGTCGATACGCACTTCACCGTGGGACGGCGCCTGAAGCCCGGCCAGGATCTCCAAAAAGGTGGACTTGCCGCAGCCGGTCGGACCGACCAGGGACACAAAGGCGCCGTCTGCGATGGTGAGCGACACCGACTGCAGCACCGTCTTGTCCGCCGTACGCCCCTGCCCGCTTGAAGTGGGAAAGGTTTTGGTGATGGCGACCGCCTCGATCATGGCGTCACCGTTCGATGCGCCATACGGCCAGCTTCGACTCGGCGTATTTCACTGTTTCGGTCATAAGCCATCCGGCAGCGCCCAGGATCAGCATGCAGACCGCCATCCGGTCGATCTGGAAATATTCCTTGCCCCGCAGCAGCAGGTAGCCGATCCCGCTGCCGCCGCTCTGCATCTCGGCCACCACCAGCATGACCAGTCCCAGGGCGATGCCGATCCTGATCCCCATGATGACCGAACCGAGGGCGTGCCAGATGTGAACGTGGGTAATGATGGTGAATTCGCTGGCGCCGAAGACGCGGGCCGAGGCGATGTACCGGGGGTCGGTCTCGCTGATCCCCTGGTAGGTACTGAACAGCACCGGATAGAACACCCCCAGGAAGATGAGGAACACCTGCATCGGCAGGCCGATGCCCAGCACGATCATGGTGACCGGCACCCAGGCCGGCGGCGGGATCGGCGCCAGGATCTGGAACAGGGGCAGGCAATGCTTGCGGATGAACCGGTTCCACCCCATCAGTACCCCGAGGGGAAAAGCGGTCGCCACCGCCAGGGTGAAGCCGAGGAAGAAGCGGAGCGCGCTCTCCCCCAGGTGCCCCAGCAGATGTTGCTTCTGGAGCATCTGGCCGAAGGTGGAAAAGAGCGTTGACGGTGGCGGAACGAGGGAGGCCGGCACCAGGCCGAGCCGGGGCAGGAGTTCCCAGAGGATCAGCAACGGCATCAGCACGGTCAGGGATTCCCGGGACAGCAGGCTGCCGAAGGACGACCGCCAGAAGAGCCGCACCTCGGCCGGCAGCCGCCGCCAGCGGCCTTCAGTCCCACCCGCGATCAGCGGAGCACCAGGCATCGCCCATCTCCCAACTCCTTGCGCAGGTCATCGCCCACCGTCACGAAGTTTGCCGTCGGCAGCCGTTCCAGGTCTTCCCGGGAATAACCGAGCCGTTTGCTTACCGCCTTGCGTAGTTCGGCAGGGGGCAGTGCGCTGGCCGCCAGCAGCGACTGCACCACCGGCTTGAGCGCCTCCACGGCCCCTCCCCTGACCACCAGAAAATAATCGCTCTGGGCCAGGGCGGCCGGGCAGCACTCGTCGCCGGCCTTGATGTCCCAATTCTGGTAGAGCACCTTGTGCCCCAGGTGCTCGGCGAGCACCGCGTAGGAACCCTTCACCAGCACGGCATCGACCTTGCCCGCCTCCAGGGCGGGCACCATCTCGTCGAAGGACATGAAACGGGTGCGTATCCGATCCACGTCGACGCCCAGGCGCTTGGCGTCCCTCCTGAACTGGTGGAGCAGCTTGCAGTCCGGTTCCTGAGCCGCAATGGTCCTGCCGGCAAGATCCCCCAGACGGATGTTGAGATCCTTGCGGATCACCAGCGTCGCACCGTAGGGAAACTGTACGGCACCAGCCACCTTGAGGGTCTCGCCTCCGGGTGCCTTGAGCAGTTTCACCGCCTTGTTGGTCTCGACAAAACCGGCGTCGACCGCGCCCGAGATCAGGGAGTAGCCGATGTCGCCACCGCTGCCGATGGGAACCGCTTGCCAGGCACGCGGCCGGCCCGCCTGGCGCTCATCGGCGGCGTACAGCGGCCCGAGCAGGGGGCTGTCACCGTAACCGATGCGGACGGACGGCGGCGACTGAGCCGGGCCAGGTTGGAGGGAACCCTGGTGCGGATTCTGTTTCCGGCACGCCGCACACAGTAGTATCGTTGTGAAGAGCAGCACAATCCATGGGGCGAGCATCTGTCTTTTCCGGTTCATCCGTTGCGAATCCTCCCTGTCTCTGTGACTCCGTGCCAGATATTCAGCGGGCGGCACCCCAGGTAATCCCCTTGAATGCCGCGGCATACAGGTTCTCCTTCGGATTCTCCCGAATCTCCTTAATGGCCGCCAAATCCTCGCCCAAGACGTGTAAACCTTTTTCATCGATCCTGTCGTTGAAGGTGAAGCGGCGGGCGGCACGCGTGATGGCCTGTTGCGGAGCGCCGGTGTATTTCTGGGCGATCTCCGCGATCTGCCGGGAGGCGGGGGCCTTGTTGATAAGGGTATTGGCCTCCCGGATGGCCGCAACCAGGCGTTTGAGCGCGTCCGGGTTTTCCTTGAGATAGGCCGTGCGTGCATTGATGGTCCGGCAGGGGAACTTCTGCGGAGCGTCGCGCAGGATTGCCCTGTACCCTTTGATCTCGGCGATGGCGAGGTGCGGGTCCTCCAGGATGGCGCCATCCACCTTGCCGGCATCCAGCGCGACGATAGCCGGACCTCCGGCCAACTTTTCCAGGACAAAGCGGGCGCCGGCTTCACGGGCCTTTTTCTCGTAGGCGATAACCGCCTCGCAGGCCGGGGCGCTGCCGGCAATGCGTTTTCCGTTCAAATCCCTGTAGGACCTGATGGGAGAGCCCTTGGGAACGACCAGCAGCGAGGAACAGGGGGCCTTGACCTGGGCAATGATCTTGAGCGGTGCGCCGTTGGCGATAGCCGAAACAGCTACCGACGGGCAGGACCAGAAGACGTCGGCCTGGCCGGAGATCACCAGATCGCGGGCCAGGGCCGGGTCCCTGGCCTCCACGATGGCAACGTCAAGCCCGTGTTTTTGGAACAGCCCACGCTCCTGGGCCACATACAGGTTCAGGTGGTTGGTTGTTTTGGCGTCGGCAATGATGATCCTGGCGGGGGCGGCCTCCTTGCGGGCCGCAACCGCCCCCCCCATGCCGGCCGCCAGGGCGGCAAAAACGCCGACAGCGATAATCCCGGTTCGCCACATGCCCATATCGGTTTCCCCCCTTACACCTGGGCCAGAGCCTGCTCCAGATCGGCGATGATGTCATTCACGTTCTCGACGCCCACCGACAGGCGGATGAAATCGGGGGTTACGCCGGTGGCGAGCTGCTCATCGGGGTTCAACTGCTGATGGGTGGTGGATGCCGGATGGATCACCAGAGACTTGGCGTCGCCGATGTTGGCCAGAAGCGAGTGCAGCTTGAGGTGGTCGATGAATTTTTTCCCCTCTGCCACGCCGCCTCCCTTGATGCCGAAGCCGACCAGGGCGCCGAACAGGCCGCGGGTGTGATACTTTTTGGCCACCGCGTACGAAGGGTGGTCCGGCAGCCCGGGGTAGTTGACCCAGCTGACCTTGGGATGGTTCTTGAGAAACTGGGCCACGGCCAGGGCATTGGTGCTGTGGCGCTCCATGCGCAGATGCAGGGTTTCCAGCCCCAGGAGGAACAGGAACGAGTTGAAGGGCGACACGGTCGGCCCGATGTCCCGCATCAGTTGGACGCGCACCTTGGTGATATAGGCCACGTTGCCCAGGGCCTCCCAGAAATTGAGACCGTGGTAGGAGGGGTCCGGCTCGGCGATCTGGGGGAATGCGCCGTTGCCCCAGTTGAAGCTGCCGCCGTCCACGATCACGCCGCCGATGGAGGTGCCGTGGCCGCCGATGAACTTGGTGGCGGAATGCACCACGATATCGGCGCCATGTTTGAGCGGCTGCACCAGATAGGGGGAGGGAGCGGTGTTGTCGATGATCAGCGGGATATTGTTTTCATGGGCGATGGCCGCCACTTTCTCGATATCCAGGGTATCCAGCTTGGGGTTGCCCACGGTTTCGCCGTAGAGCAGCTTGGTCTTGGGGGTGATGGCCTTGCGGAAGTTCTCCGGGTCAGAGGGATCGACGAACCTGACCGTGATCCCCAGTTGGGGAAACGTATAGTGGAACAGGTTGTAGGTGCCGCCGTACAGGCTGGTGGCGGAAACGATCTCATCGCCGGCATGGGCCAGGGTCAGGATGGCCAGGCTGATGGCCGCCGCCCCGGAAGAGGTGGCCAGCGCCGCCGTGCCGCCTTCCAGGGCCGCCACCCTCTGCTCGAAAACGTCCGAGGTGGGGTTCATCAGACGGGTGTAGACGTTGCCGGGCTCCTGCAACCCGAAGAGCCGGGCGGCATGGTCGGCGTCGTTGAAAACATAGGACGAGGTCTGGTAGATGGGGACCGCACGGCTGTTGGTGGTGGGGTCCGGTTTCTGCCCTGCGTGCAGGGCCAGGGTTTCCGCTTGATATGCGGGAGAATCGCTCATTTGTGTGCCTCCATTGGCTGGGATGAACGCCGAAGCGTTTGGCTTATGGCTAAACCGCGCGAACCTTCGATCCGCTTGGTTACCTGATGACTAGCGGGCTTCCGTCAAGCGGACACCTTGCGGCGCTCCCTGCTCCAGCGGAAGCGCGGCGTCTTTCGACCAGCCGATCCACGAGCTGTCGTAGTTGTGCAGCTTCTCCAGCGGCCAGCCGGCAAGGTACAGGGTAAAGAGCGCCTGGGTGGAGCGCACCCCGGACTGGCAGTAGAAGTACTGTTCCTTATTCCTGTCGTAGCCGAGCGTGTGCAGCAGGTGCCCAACTTCGGCGGCATTCAGCCACTCGGCCTGATTATCCTTCTTCTTGAACAGCGCCCAGTTGCTGTGGTTGCTCCCTGGAATCCGGCCGGCGCGGTAGGCCCCCTTCTTCAACTCCTCGCCGGTAAACTCCTTCAGGTCCCGGTTATCCCACAACTGGGCGGCGGCACTGCCCCGCACGGCATCGATCTCCGGGGTATCGACCCGCAGCCGCGGCTCGGCGATGCGGGCGACAAAACCGCCTCTGCGGGCCGGGGCGTCCGGGGCCAGGATATCGACCGGATATCCGGCGGCCCGCCACGCCTTGACCCCGCCGTCCAGCACCCTGACATCACCCTTGCCGTAATAGGTGAAGGCCCACCAGAGGCGGGTGGCGTCGTACTTGGTGTCATAGACCACCACAACAGAGTTCCGGTCGATACCGAGCCCCTGCGCCAACCTGCTGAAACCGGCGGCAGCGATGATATTGCCGGCGACGCCGTTCTGGGTCTCCGGGGGCGCTTCGATATCCGGGCGATCCACCTGGTACGAACCGGGGATGTGTCCCAGGCGGTACTCCAGGTTGTTTTCAGCCGCCAGGATCACCAGCTTCGGGGTGCGGGCATCGATCAAGCGCTTCAGTTCCTGGACGCTGATCAAGGCGTTCCCCCGGGGGTACCCCTTGTAGCCGGACTCTCCGGCAACGGCACTGACCAACGTCAGGTTCAGCAGGGCCAGGATCGTGAAAATAATACGGATCGGTTTTGTGTTCATGGCACGTCTCCTTTTGAATAGAAAAAGGCCGGGGAATGCCCATGAGTATGGGACATTGAACCCGGCCTCCGGTTTTTCCGGTCAGCACAGAATCGTTTGTCGCAGGCCGTGGGGGGCCGCTCTGTAGTTACGGGCCTACGCCCGGTCCATCTGGTAGATGGCTGCCACCGCATGACTGCGGTAATAATGGCTGATGCGCCGCAGGCCGTGGGGGGCCAAAAGGGTATCGAGTTCCTCGTGGGTAAGGGTTTTGGAGCATTCCGCACACGAGAAATAGTCGTTGCAGGTCGTGTCGCAGCGCTCCTGCGGCTTGCGGCACCGCACCTCCATCAACAGGTAACCGCCCGGCCGCAGGTTGGCGACGGCATTTTTCAGGTAGGCGTGCCGTTCGGCGCCATTCATGATGATGTTGAACACATAGGTGGACAGCACCAGATCCACGTTCAGGTCGCTACGGGACAGTTCATCGGTGGCAAGCAGGCGCTCCACATGGCGAACGGCCGGGCACCCTCCCAGCCTTTCCACCTGTTCCGGCAGGTCGGCGGCATAGACCCGGAACCCCTCCTGTGCCAGGTAAAGGGCGTTGCGCATGGTGCCGGTCCCGTAGTCCAGGACCTTTGCGGCATTCTGTTTTTTGAAGAAACGGCTATAACGTTTCACACTCTCGGCTACGGCTGCCATCGCGCCCCCCTCCTTATTTAAAATATAATAACTATAAATTTAATAGACTAATAACATGCGAAGATAAAACCTGTCAAGAAAAATAATCGACATATCCTTTGAGCAGGCATGCTGTGACCGAAATGCCGCTGCCTCCACGAAAACCCGCCCAACGGCCCGGTTGCCTGCCACGTCCACAACAGTCACCCGATGATGCCACGTTCCACCCCTTGCCGTAGACGGCACAACACTCCAAATGCATCTTTCTGGCTATTGGTACGGTTTTTTGAATTACCTCAATCGTATTTATTAATTATACCAATTGGACTGTCGTTTCGAATTAGGCTAGTGTACCCGAAACGGGCACATAGCTTAGCTGGTAGAGCAGCCGACTCTTAATCGGCAGGTCGTCGGTTCGATCCCGACTGTGCCCACCATTCCTCCCCGCCACACTTCCCTGCGCAGCAACATCACCTGCGCCCTTGCGGTCAAATCGCAGCCCCATCGGTAACCAGTCCGTTTTCAAGGGCATAGATCCGGTCTCCCCACGTCCGCGCCCATGCCCGCAGTTCTTCGGGCTGCATCGGCACAGCCAGGCCCGGCTGGGACGTGGCCTCGTCAACGATCTGATTGGCCAGCCTGCGGTAGAAATAGGACTGGTTGGAGAGGGGCGACGCCTCGATGACGGTCTTGCCGTACAGTTCGCACTGCCTGACCATCAGGGAACGGGGGATGCGCCCCATGGTGCGGGTGCGGGTCTGCACGGCGAAATCGGCGATAAACGACTCCTCGAACGAACTGGTTATGCTGTTGGGGATCAGTCCCCCCACCGGGACCGGCACATTCGATTCGCCATAGCGGTCCAACATCCTGAAGATGGCGTTGGCGGCATGCAGCGACATGAAATCGGCCGTTGTGACCACAAATACCCGCCGGACGCCGATCTGCTGGATCGGGGCATAGAAGCTGGAGCAGGTGCTGTCGCCGGAGATGTCGTAGAGCACGAAGTCGGGCGCGATGGCCCCGAACAGGTCGATCCTCTTCAACTCCGCAAGCGCGCGGGCTATCTCGGACGACCCGCATTGGCCCGAGCCGAACGGATCACCCAACTCGACGCAGGTGACCCCTTTGAACCCCTTGTGGGCAACGGCATCACCAGTGATCTCGCCCCGTTCCCGTAAAAGATCGAACACCGTCGGGATGGGATCGCCGCTGTTGAGGAGACTGCACGAGTCGCCTTTCGGATCACACCCCACCTGCAGGACACTGAAACCTGCTTCTGCCAGGGCGGCGCTGAGGTTGGAGGTCAAGGTGGATTTCCCCACTCCACCCTTGCCGTATAATGCGATGTGTTCTGTCATGGGTCGCCTCGTTTCCCATCCGGCAATCCGTCGCAGGATTCCGGATACGTGAAAAGCAAGAGGCCGGGGGATGCCCATGGAAGGGACATGAACCCCGGCCTCCGGTTTATCCGGTCAGCACGGATGAGATGATTGATCGTTGTTTAATAAAGTTGCAAGCGGAACCCCGTTGCAGCCGTTTGAGGATTAAATCCCGCCGCCGTCCACATACCCGACCTTGTTGAGCCGGATCTTCTCGCTCTTGTCCACCTGGATCACCCGGCCGTCCTGCACCACCAGGGTCACCGTGCCGAAACGGATCGAGCTCAGCGCCTCACGCACGACCTGCTCCAGGTCCCGGCTCCATGGCTCAGGGGTCGGGGCGGCCATCAGATGCCCTCGAACAGCGGCGTGGAGAGGTAGCGCTCTGCCGCGTCGGGAAGGATGGCCACAATGGTCTTGCCGGCAAATTCGTCCAGCGTGGCGAGTCGCACCGCCGCCGCAGCAGCGGCACCGCTGGAGATGCCCACAAGAATGCCTTCTTCGCGGGACAGCCGCTTGGCGAATTCGATCGCTTCGGCGCTCTCCACCGGTTCGACCCGGTCGATTACCTTGAGGTCGAGGGTGTCCGGGATGAAACCCGCGCCGATGCCCTGAATCTTGTGGGGAGCGGGTTTAATGGGCTGCCCGGCCAGGAACTGGCTGATGACCGGGCTCTCCTTGGGCTCCACCGCCACGGAGACGATCTTCTTCCCCCTGGTGTTCTTGATGTACCGGGAGATGCCGGTGATGGTGCCGCCGGTGCCGACCCCCGCCACGACCACGTCCACCGCCCCGTCCGTGTCGTTCCAGATCTCAGGGCCGGTGGTCTTCTCGTGGATCTCCGGGTTGGCCGGGTTCTTGAACTGCTGGGGGATGAAGTATTTCTTGGGGTCGGAAGCGGCGATCTCCTCGGCCTTGGCAATGGCGCCTTTCATCCCTTCGGCGCCCGGGGTGAGGATCAGGTTGGCACCCAGGGCGGCCAATACCCGGCGGCGTTCGATGCTCATGGTCTCCGGCATGGTCAGGGTCAGTTTATACCCCCGGGCCGCGGCCACGTAGGCCAAGGCGATGCCGGTGTTGCCGCTGGTCGGTTCGATGATCTCCACGCCCGGTTTGAGCACCCCGCGCTTCTCGGCATCCCAGATCAGGTTGGCCCCGATGCGGCACTTGACCGAATAGGCGGGGTTGCGCCCCTCGACCTTCACCAGGACCGTGGCCTTGGCCCCGTCAACGACGTGGTTCAGTTTGATCAGCGGTGTGTTGCCGATGGATTGGGAGTTGTCTGCGTAGATGGTGCTCATGGTTATTCTCCTTTCAGGTGTTTGTTACCTATAGAAATACTAGATAAAAAGGGCAAAAAAACTCAGATGCTGAAATCCAGCACGTTTGCCCGTTTGCTCCGCTCGGTTTCGCTCCGCTCGAGCATGTCCGCCAGGGTCAGGCTGTCCAGCACCCGGGCCAGGGCCTGGTTGACATCCACCATCACCAGCCGGATGCCGCAGACCGCCTCGTCGTCGCATTCGTCGCACTTGGCATAGTTGGTCTCGCTCAAGCACTGCACCGGCGCCAGGTCACCCTCCAGGATCCGCACCACGCTGCCCAGGGTAATCCTGGCGGGCGGGGAGGCCAGGTAGTAGCCGCCCCCCTTGCCGATCCTGCTCTGGAGGATGCCCCCCTTGCGCAGGGACAGGAGGATGAACTCCAGAAACTTCTTGGGGATGTTCCCGGCCTTGGCCAGGTCGGAAATCAATACCGGCTGGGAGGCGGGCTGCCCGGCCAGATGATAGAGCGCCTTGAGCGCGT